>CAYXMN010000048.1:0-16490 GCA_964465955.1 uncultured Planctomycetales bacterium | reverse complement strand
CGGCCAAGACGGCATGGGGCTGGTCTCGGAAATCCGTGAAGTCTACGACAACTACAACTTCTCGACGCAACTGCTCGCCGCGAGCCTGCGCCATCCGGATCATTTTAAGCAGTCCGCACTAATCGGCGCGGATGTGGCGACAATCCCGTTCAAGGTGCTGCAGCAGCTGTTTAAGCATGCGTTGACAGATTCTGGCCTGAAGGCTTTCTTGGACGACTGGGAGAAGGTCAAAGACATCGTGTAAGCCAGCTGGCCGGCCGCCAGCTTGCCCAAACTGAGGTTGTGCCGTGGCTGCCGTTGCGCTGCAAACACTTAAAGCGCCGTGTTACACTGGCGCGGCATGGACCAGGTTGCACAGCCACATGACGGCGGGAATACGCCAGAACGCGATTTGATCGTCATGGATCGCGATGCGCTACGGCAGTTGCTCAGCGCGGTGATTGAAACGTTGCGCGCCACCTCGAGCCTAGAAGAGTTGCAGCAAGGAGCAGAAATGGATCCCGGCCAGTATGCGCTACTGCAAGCCAATCTACGCACCGCGCGCGAACGCCTGATTGACGGAATTGCACACATGGCAAGCGGTATTGAGCATCTGCCTAGTGTCCGCATAGACACCGATGCAAAGTGACTGCGGCCGTCGTTGGTTTAGTCCTAACTAGCGTCATCCTCTGCCTGGGCGGAATCCTTCACCGCCGCTTTTCGCTCCTTACCGGTTAGGACTTCACACAGGTAATTCCATGCTGCGCCTGCATCCTCTTTCCAGGCGGTCGGAACCGTGTAGATCCGGGCTTCCGGCTGCAGGCGGTGCAATAAGCTTTCGAGTTCCGAACTGACACCGTCCAATTGCATCTGCGCCGCACTTACCGCTGTGCCATTAACAGTCAGCGGAATATAAACTCCGACATTTCGTTGGTCTAGCTCCAGCACCACCCCCGCGGCACTGGCCGCTTCCGCCACTCCGCCAAGTCCCGCCAAGCCTAGGAGTTGTTCCACGCCTTGAACTTGCACCGTGCCGTCCGCACTGAGCGAAATGCCCGGCCCCGCTCCCGCTGGAGCAGCACTCTGTTGCGGTCCCACGGAAAGGTCCGCACCGGCTCCGGCTTGCACGCCGCCGGGCAGCGGCCCAATGAAGGCGCTGTCCGCCGGCGAGGTGCTGCCGGCTGGGGCGAGCAGGGCCAGGTAATCGGCGCCGGCGCCGGCGAGCCACGTGCGCAACTTGTCCGCGCCCGCGTCGGTCAGGTCGCCGCTGGCAGTCAGGTCGGTTAGCAGCGATTCAAATCCGGCTTGGTCATCCTGCAACAGCTGTAACACCTGGCTCGCCAGCAGCAAGGTCGGCAGGTCAAGCTTAGCGCCGGCCAATATCGCCGAGGCTTGTGCCGTCGTGCTGGACGCGTCCGCCAGGTTATCATCATCAAGCGCCCAAACAGGCGTGCTCAAGAGCAGGCAAATTAGCGCCGCAGCCAGGCAGGTGTAATTGCGGTACATGGCTCCTCCTCGAATGACAAGCGGACGGCCCAAAGCTGACCCGCGTTCACCACACTTATAATCTACGAGTGCCAGGGATCCCGCTAGTCAGCTATATTCTAGTCAATTGGCGCACGGAAGACTTGCTGCCGCGCGCCCTGGCCAGTATCGCCGCACAGTCGCACAAGCTGCGCGAAGTTTGGGTGGTGGACAACGGCTCGCCGGATTTCGACCCGGCGGTGTTGCTCGCCTGCCCCGCAGCACGATGCATCCGCAACGCTGAGAATCTCGGTTTCGCCGCCGCAAATAATCAAGCGCTGATCGAGTGCCGCGGCGATGTCATTGTCCTGCTCAACTGCGACGCTTACTTGGATCCGCAGTTCACGGTGCGCGCGCTTGCCGTGCTCAATGCCAATGAGCGCATCGGCACCGTCGTCCCCAAGATCCTGCGCGATGACAGCTCGGGCCAGATCGATAGCGCCGGGCACATCATGCATACCGACCGCACGCCAGCGTTGCGCGGGCACGGCGAGGTGGATCAGGGGCAGTACGATCGGGGCGGGTTTGTTTTCGGCGGCACGGCGGCGGCGATTTGCTACCGGCGCGAAATGCTGGCGGCGGTGGCCGATCCCCCCGGCGGTGGCGGCGAGCAACTGCTGGGTGAGGTCTTCGACGCGAGCTTCTTCGCCTATTACGAGGATGTAGATCTGGACTGGCGCGCCCAGCGCGCAGGCTGGCAAGCTTACTATGAGCCGCGCTGCCTGGCCTACCATCGCGGGCATGGAAGCGGCGGGCGCAGTGACATTGCGATCCAGCGTAAAGCGGAAAAGAACCGCTACTTAATGATGGCCAAGAACGACTCATCTAAAGCCCAGCAGCCGCACCGCGGCGCGCTCTTGGTGTATGAAACCTGGCACCTGTGTAAAACGCTGGCTAGGCCAGCGCTCTGGCCGGCGTATCGCGCGCTTTCAGCCTGCAAGCCGCAGGCACTTAGGTATGCCCGCCAGTACGCCGCTAGGCGGCCGGTCAGCGCGGAGGAGGTGGCCCAGCGGTGGTTCGTGCCGCGTGGCTGCCAGCCACCACCCAAGGCCGAAGCGCCTGGGGCCGGAGATGAACAGGGCGCAGGAGCTGCAGCGCTGCATCCTGGCGGCGAACCAGCCGGCGGCGTGGAGTTTCCGCTGGTGAGCGTAGTGGTGGTGAATTTTAACGGCCTGCATCTCACCAAAGCCTGTGTGATGGCGCTCGAAGCGCAGAGCTATCAGCGGCTCGAAATCATCGTGGTTGATAACGGCAGCGAGATCAACGAAGCTGACCTGCTTAAAACGGACTTCCCTACCCTAAGAACGCTGCGGCTTGAACGGAACCAAGGATTCTCCGGCGGCGCGAATTGGGGCATGAGCCTTGCGCGCGGCGCATACATCGTGCTGGTCAACAACGACAGCCTGCCCGATGAGGACTGCATCAAGCGCCTTGTATACGCCGCGCAACGCACCGGAGCCGCCGCGGTGTCGGGCAAGCTCGTCGATGTAGCCACGGCTGCCGCCGCGACTGAAGCGCTGGCCGTGCTCGATGCCCACTTCAACAGTGAGGATTACACGCCAGGCCTGAGCATTGAGGTTGCCGACGCGCTGTTCGAGGCCAGCCGTAACCACGGCCTCTCGCTCTACGGTTTCGTCGTGAAAGATGCATACGGCGGGGAAGCTGCCTGCTTCTACCCTAGCGGCGGCTTGTGCGTCCTGGCACGCGCAGTGGTGGATGAACTGGGGCCGGAGGTTTTCCCTCACGCTTACTTTGCCTACCACGAAGATGTGCATCTAGGCTTCCGTTTGCGCGCACTGGGCTATGCTGTGAGTAAAGAGCCGCGTGCAGTTGCAGTGCATTTGGCCAGTTCCACGGCTCGCAAACTGGGCCGGCCGCGCCTGCGGTTCTACCAGGAACGCAATCGCGGGCTCAATGTCATAGCTTGGCTGCCCGCCTGGGTGTTGTGGCGGATTTTGCCGATGCGGCTGCTGGTCGAGTTCGGCACCGGACTGGCCTTGCTGCTCCGGCCCGGCGACTGGCTGGGCTGGCTGTCCGCGCAGCTGTGGGGGTGGGCTTGCCTGCCGCGCGTTTTGCGCTGGCGTGTAACATGCCGCGCGCAATGCAGGATACCGGATGAAGCCTGGCTCTCGGAGTTGTCTGGGCAGGTGCGCGGCGCCCGAGGCTGGCTCAACAAGTTAAGCTTGGCCTGGTGCAAGGCTAACGGCATTCCGTGCCGGGAAAACAGCCGAGATGATTAGCCTGCCTTGACTATCCTGCGTGATCCGATAGATAGCTCGCCTTAAGTTCAATTTAGATCCCAGGATAACCATACTGTAGCGCTTACTAAACACATATAGAGCTGCTTTCCGCCCACATTCACAGCTTAGTCACCGATCTCGCACAAGGCAAGGGCGGCTTGACCCAGCGTTGAGCACAAGCCAGTACGATGAAGCCGGGCGGTGGACCTGGTGGCGCAGACCATCGGCGAGGTGGCCCCTGGTTCGCGCTGCGCCGCGACCAACGACAGTCAGACGCAACATCAGAGGAACTCGTGCGGGTTCCAAGGTGAAGCATTTCTTTCATCGGTATAATGTTGAGACCTGTTGAGAGGAGCTGCTGATGCCGGATAATCGTCGCGAGTTTTTGACGAAATTGCTATACGGTTTGGGCGGATTAAGCCTCGCCGCCAGCGGCGTCGCGCTCTCCGCCCGCCCGGCCAGCGCCGCCGTCCAGAAAGCCAACCTGTCCCTCGCTGAGGGCAAGGACGTTTATAAAACCACCCTTGCCGCGATCGATGCGTTAGGCGGCATGGGCCGCTTCGTGAAATCCGGCCAGCGTGTGGCTGTGCTGCCTAACATCGGTTGGGCACGCACGATGGAGCAGGCCGCCTGCACCCACCCCCTGGTGGTGAAGGCCGTCATTGATGCTTGCGACAAAGCCGGCGCCAAGAGCATTACCGTGTTTTGCAACCCATGTAACGACATGCGAGTTTGCCTGGACAAGAGCGGCATCGGCGCAATTGTAGAAAAAAGCGCGGGGCGGTTCGAGTATCTGAACGACAAGGGCTGGCGTAAGATCAACGCGGTCAAAGGCTGCGAGCATCTGAAAAGCGCTGAGATCTACCGGTTGGTCCAGGACAGCGCTGTGCTGATCAACTGCCCGGTGGCGAAGCATCATGGCGGTTCTACGCTAACCATGTGCTGTAAAAACCTGATGGGGCTGGTCAAGGACCGCGGCACGATGCACCAAAACTTGCACACCGCCATCGCCGACCTGACGATGATGGTTTCGCAGACGCTGTGCGTGCTTGACGCAAGCCGGGTGTTGCTGCGCAACGGCCCCACCGGCGGCGACTTAAAAGACGTGGCCTGGAAAGATACGATCATCGCCGGGGTTAATCCGGTGGAAGTCGATGCCATGGCGTGCCGGTTCTTCAGCAAGCAGCCGAGTGATATCGGCTACCTCAAGATCCTCGCAGCCCGTGGCTGGGGTGTGATCGATACCAGCAAGTTGCAAGTCGCGAAAGCTTAATCATGACGACACCAATCCAGCGCGAGCGCCGGTTTCGCTGGAAGCCGTTGCGCATCGTTGTGCAGATCCTCGCGGTCGGCTTGTTCGCCGCGCATTTCTTCGCGCTGGTCTTCCCCTATCGTGCAGCTTGGCCGGCGGACACGCCGTTTCTCCTTGACCCGCTGGCGCACATCTACTTGCTCCTCAGCGGCCATGGCGTTCCCCATTGGTTGTGGATGATCGTCTCGTTAATCCTGCTCTACCTGCTGGCCCGGGTGTTTTGCGGCTGGCTCTGTCCGCTCGGCGCCCTGCTCGATTTCACTACTGCGCTCAAACGCTGGCTGAGCAGCAAACCGCCCAGGGTGCAGCGCCGCAGCTGGCTGCCGGCGAACTTTAACATTTACCTGTTGCTCGCGCTCCTCGTACTCGCCATTTTGGGCGCGCCGCTGGTCTGGCTGCTCGACCCGCTTGTCTTCAGCTTTAAGTTCCTCACTGTCGCGGTGCTGCCGGTGATCGATACACCGCTACGCGCCGGTTTCGAAACGGCGGATAACTGGTTCTACCAGTCCTCCTGGTGGTATCCAGTTCAGGACGGCTACAATGCGCTGTTTTCGATCTACCGGCGCCCCACCTATACTGACACCACCCTATTCCTTGCTTTTGCCGCTACCATCATCGGGCTGGAGCTGTGGCAACCGCGCTTTTGGTGCCGCTACATCTGCCCGCTCGGCGCGTTAAACCGGCTGGCGTGGTACCTCCACCCCTTGCGGCGCAGGCTCACGCCCAATTGCACGCTGTGCCTGACATGTGACAAGGTGTGCCACTTCGGCTCGACCACCGACGCAGACTGCACTTTCTGTATGGAATGTATCGACGGCTGCAAGTACAAAGCGCTGACGTTCTTGCCACAACCAAACGCTGCGGAACGCCTTGAGCAGCTGATGGAACACAAGCTGGATGGACCGCTGGCGAAGGTTAAAGCGAACATACAGCTTGCACAACAGGCCGGTGGCGGCCTGCCGGAGCCTGGCACCACGCTAGCCTACCAGGCGCGGCTCAGCGGCGACCTGCCGCAAGCCAAGCTGTCGCGGCGCAACATGCTCAAGTTCGCGGCGGGAGGCGCGCTGGCCTACCCCGCGTTGCGCCTGCTCGATAACCGTGTTGAGCTGCCCGCAGACTTCATCCGCCCACCCGGCGTGCTGCAAGCGGCTGACACGCCGGACGCCGCGGAAAAGCGCTTCACCGAGTTGTGTATCAAGTGCGGTCAATGCCTCAAGGCCTGTCTCACCAACGGCCTGCAACCGTCTCTGCTGGAAGCCGGGTTGTCCGCGCTCTGGACACCGCGCTTAATCCCGCGCCTGGGCGAATGCGAGTACAACTGCAACCTCTGCGGGCAGGCGTGCCCCACCGGCGCGATCCCGCGCCTGGCGCTGCCGCAAAAGCAGCAGGCCAAGCTTGGTGTTGCCTACATCGACAAGAACCGCTGCATCCCCTGGGACATCAACGCCAACTGCACGGTGTGCGAGGAGCACTGCCCTGTCAGCGACAAAGCGATCAAACTCGATGGCCGCGAGCGTACGGATGGGAACGGTGTGAGCTTCGAACTGCTGCGCCCGTATGTCATCCCCGAGCAGTGCACCGGCTGCGGCATCTGCGAACGCGTCTGCCCGGTGCCGGGGCTGGCCGCGGTGCGGGTGCTGCGCCGCCCGCCGGGGGCAGCCTATGGCGGTAACTCGGATCCCGCGGCTGACGCTGAGAATGCCGGTGTGGCGGGGTATGGGGCTTACTCCAGCAGCTAGCCTTATTCCAGCTCTTGGGACAGCGTGAACAGCCGCCGCGCCAGCGTGTCTATCCGCTCGCGCTCCGCCAGTGTGTTTAGCCAGCGCTCCGGAATCGCAGCCGCGCCGAATCGCGCGCCAAGCAGCGCGCCGCCGACCGCGCCTGTCGTGTCCGCATCCTCGCCGCGATTGACGAGCAGCACTAGCCCTTCCTCAAACTCCGTGCAGTACAACACCGCCCACAGCGCGCTCTGCAACGTGTCGACCACATAACCGCTGGTGCGTAGCTGTGGGACATTCAGTCCAGGAATCAATCGCAGGGCGTCACCCAGGACCTTGTGCCGCGGTCCGATGAACTCCAGCAATTCATCCAGCAGGCCGTCCGTGCCAACCATAAGCAAATGCGCGATCGCCAGGTTCAGGCACACGCACGCTAGTTTGCAGTATTCGTCGTGATGGGTGATGCCGCTGATCACGCGGCTTTCGCCGACAAGGTGGATGTCGTCGTGGTAGCGGACCAAGCCTGTGGGAACAGCCCGGGCCAGGCTCCCATCACTCAGCCGCCCTCCAGCCGCCGCATTGTCCCAGGCATCCCGGCCAGCCCGTTCGAAGTGATAACCATATAGAAGATTCTCGCAGGCTTCGCGAGTTAAGCTGTCGAGTCCGGCAGTATTACTCCGGTACCAATCGAGCAACCGGTCGGCGACATCCTGCGGGTCGAATCCGCCGATCGCGATGTAGCTGTCAGCCAGGCAGAGCATCTGCTCAACCGCTGGACCGGACACCACCATACCGCTTGTACTGGCCGCAGAGTGGCAAACGGCTTGTGCTTCACCGACAGCAAGGCCGGCTAAACAGCCGCGAAATTGCTCGATCATTTGCACCGGGGAACGATAACACAAATCAGCCGCAGGTTCTGGGCAAGTGAGCGAAAGCCAGTATGTCCGGCTGGTTAATCGCCTTCCGGTCTATTTGCCAGTTAGTTTGCATCGAACCTCGCACAAACTGGTGGAGTCCGGTATGATGTTGGACAATGGCCAGGTGGTGGTGAAATCAAGAGCAAGTTACCGCACTCACCAGCCAGGAGAGGCATATGTATCGAATCTTGACGCACGAATGCATTGGGCGCGATGTGTACCGCATCGTCGTTGAAGCCGCGCAAATCGCCAAGAAACGCAAACCCGGCCAATTTGTGATGATCCGTATCGACGAAAACGGCGAACGCATTCCCTTGACGATTGCCGATGCTAATCCCGATGCAGGCACGATTACCTTGATCTACCAAGCGGTTGGCAAGACGACCGAGCACCTCGCCACGAAAGAGATTGGTGACTTCATTCTGGATGTGGTCGGGCCGCTGGGTCATCCGACCCATGTTGAAATATACGGCACAGTCGTCTGCGTGGGCGGCGGTATCGGCAATGCACCGCTTTTCCCCATCGCTGAGGCGATGAAACTGGCAGGCAACTATGTTATCAGCATCGTTGGCGCGCGTGGAAAAGACTTGATTATCCTTGAGGAGGAGCTGCGCGTCGTCAGCGATGAGCTCATCGTCTGTACAGATGATGGCAGCCAGGGACGGAAAGGATTGGTGACCGAACCGTTGAAGGAGATGTTGGAGCAGGGGCGGAAAATCGACTTTTGCGTAGCAATTGGCCCGGCTGTCATGATGAAGTTCGTCGCTAAAACAACTGAACCATACAACATCCCGACCCTGGTCAGCCTCAACTCAATCATGATCGACGGCACTGGGATGTGCGGCGGTTGCCGGGTTACGGTCGGGGGCGAAACCAAGTTCACCTGCATCGACGGACCTGAATTCGACGGGCATCAGGTGGATTGGGACTTGCTCGGTAAACTCCTTTCCGCTTACCACGAACACGAACATCTCGCCATGGAACGCTGGGAACGCCGGCGCGAGATGGATCAGACAGCGCGCCAAGAACGTCTGTGCCGGTTACAGGCTGAAATCGATAAGGCAAGGAGCGGCCAGTCATAATGGATGACGCACAAGTCAAGGATAAGGCCCCCGCCAAAGAACGTACTCCGCGCCAGCCCATGCCCGAACAGGATCCAGCCATCCGGATCCATAACTGGCGGGAAGTACCGCTGGGGTATGCCGAGGAAACCGCGGTAGTAGAGGCTTCGCGCTGCATCCAGTGTAAGAATCCGTTATGCGTCACGGGCTGCCCGGTCAACATCGATATCCCCGGTTTCATCCGGCACATCGCGGAGCGCGATTTTCGCGGCGCGATCCGGAAGATGAAGGAAACCAACATCCTGCCTGCTATTTGCGGCCGCGTTTGCCCCCAAGAAACGCAGTGCGAAGAGAAATGCATCCTAGGCAAGAAATATCAGCCAGTGGCGATCGGGCGGCTGGAGCGGTTTATTGCGGACTGGGAGCGCGCTAGTGGCAGAATCGAAATCCCCGATCTCGCCAAGCGGACGGGTAAAAGCGTGGCGATTGTCGGCGCCGGGCCGGCAGGCTTAACGGTAGCTGCTGATCTGGCCCGGCTGGGGCATGAAGTTGAGATTTTTGAAGCGTTGCATAAACCTGGCGGCGTGCTGGTGTACGGTATCCCGGAATTCCGCTTACCCAAGGTGATCGTCAACGCTGAAGTACACAACTTAGAGCGAATGGGTGTCCAGCTTCACTATAACTATGTAGTGGGAAAACTAGAATCGGTGGATGAATTATTGCAGCGATTTGATGCAGTGTTCATCGGGACTGGCGCGGGACTGCCCTGGTTTATGGGCGTCCCGGGCGAAGATTTAATCGGCGTGTTCAGCGCGAATGGCTTACGACTTCCCCATCGCCGACACTCCGACACTGACGGGCAGGCGGGTGGCAACCATCGGTGGCGGTAATGTGGCAATGGATGCAGCACGCACCGCACTACGCCTCGGGGCGGAGGAGAGCTGTATCATCTACCGCCGTTCAGAGACCGAGATGCCTGCGCGGAGTGAAGAAATCCACCACGCTCAAGAGGAAGGCGTGCAGTTCCACATGCTCACCGCGCCAGTCAAATTCATTGGAGACGACCAAGGGCGCTTACGCCAGGCGGAATTGATCAAGATGGAACTTGGCACTCCGGATGAGAGCGGGCGGCGGCGGCCCATCCCCATTGAAAACAGCAACTACCACCTTGATCTCGACACAGTGATCATCGCGATCGGCAACGGTCCTAACCCGCTCATCCCGCAGACTACCCCCGATATTCGGACCAAGAAGTGGGGCAATATCATTATCGATGAAGACACGCTGATGACGAGCAAGGACGGTGTGTTCGCCGGGGGTGATATTGTGCTGGGCGCTGCCACGGTGATTCTGGCCATGGGAATGGGGCGGCAAGCGGCAAAAGCGATCGATGATTATTTTCACACCGGTGATCCGAACCAGCTGGCTGATGAACTCGATGAGCGCGTACGCGAATAATGGTTAACGCCCATCAATCGGAACATCCCCGCCAAGCTCGAGAGGACGCTCCAACCTGTGCGCCCGCCTTCGCGCTTCAGTGGCACGGTCACGCGGGACTGGGTGAAGTACAGCTCCGGCCCAAAGCGGCCCCAGCGGCACAGGCGGTTGTAACCTGGCTCGCGCAGTTCATCGATCCAAAAGTGCTGGTCGTCGGCTTTGCGCACGCGGATCTGGCAGCCCAGGCTGCAGCAGCCGCAGGTGGAGTGTGTTTCGGAGGAGGGCACGACCTCTCAGCCAGAGAACGGCAGCATGATGGTAATCGCGCCGGTGGGGCAGGCCGCTTCGCGATTGCCGCAGGAAACACACGGCGTCTCAGCCAGCGGATTGCTCATCGCGGGCTGGATCATCGCGCCAAAGCCCCGGTTGACCAAGCCGGGCGCGCTCAAACCCAAGACCTGTTCGCAAGTGCGGATGCATTTCGTGCATAGGATGCATTTGCTATTGTCGATTTGGATAGACTTGCCCACATATGCATTGATATCAATATATCCGCACATCCGGATGTTTAAAATACGGTAAGCTTAGGATTGAGGTCGGTTAATGTCCTGCTCTTCATGCTAGACTCCATTCGTCAGCACGACGCGAGGGTTAATCAGTATGTCAAATGTTCGTCCTGCATACACCTACACGGTTAGGGCTCGTCTGCCGGAGAATCTGAAGTTCCTGGATGAACTGGCCCATAACGTCTGGTGGGCATGGAACTATGACGCCGTGGATCTGTTCCGCCGGGTCAGCCGTGAGCTGTGGGAAGAATCGAACTTAAACCCAGTGTTTCTGCTGATTCACGCCCAGCAGGAACGGCTCGAATACTTGAATCTAGAGGAAGGTTTCCTGAACCACTTGGCTCGCGTGGAACAAGCTTTCCGGAGATACATGGAAGAGCCGCGCTGGTTCCAGCGCCATTTCCCTGAGCGCCAGAATTTAAAGGTGGCGTACTTTTCGGCTGAATTTGGAATCGCGGCTTGCCTGCCGATCTATAGCGGAGGCTTGGGCATTCTCGCGGGCGACCACCTGAAGACCGCGTCCGACATGGGCTTGCCGCTGACCGGCGTGGGCCTGGCGTACAGAGTGGGCTACTTCCACCAGTACCTCAATATCGACGGCTGGCAGCAGGAGCGTTACGACGAGAACATTTTCGAAGTGATGCCCATGCAGAAAGTGCTCGATGCCGCCGGCAACTGGCTCAAACTCGACATTCCCTACCTCAACCGCCCGATCAAAGCCGGCGTGCTGCGCGTCGATGTGGGCCGCGTGCCGTTGTATGTGCTGACCACCAACCTCCAGGAGAACGCGCCTGAAGATCGCATTATCACGGACAAGCTATATGGCGGCGATCGCGAGATGCGCATCCGCCAGGAAATCGTCCTCGGCATCGGCGGTGTGCTGGCTTTGCGCGCCGTCGGCGTATCACCGACCGTCTGCCATATGAACGAAGGCCACAGCGCATTCCTCAGTCTGGAGCGCATGCGCGGATTGATCAGCGAACAGGGGCTGGACTTCCACTCAGCTTATGAGGCTTCCTTGAGCGGTACCTGTTTCACCACGCACACGCCCGTGCCAGCCGGCAACGACGTGTTCAACGAAGAACAGGTGCGGCACTACCTGGAGCCGATGAGCGCTGACTTGGGCATTTCCTGGGAGCAGTTCGCCGCAGTCGGCCGGGACAACGACCCTGATCTGGCGAAGAACTACTCGATGACGGTCAGCGCCATCCGGTGCGCCAGCCATGTTAACGGCGTCAGCATCCTGCACGCGCACGTGAGCCGCGGGATGTGGCAGCAGCTCTGGCCTAGTCTGCCGCGGGATGAAGTGCCCGTCAACGCGGTGACCAACGGAGTCCACTTGCACAGCTGGATCAGCCATGACATGGCGGCGCTGTTCGATCGCTACCTTGGTGAACAGTGGCGCAATGATCCTCTGCGTGAAGGGCTGTGGGAGCGTGTTCTGGAAATTCCAGACGAGGAGTTGTGGCGCACCCACGAATCAAGGCGCGCCCGACTGGTGGCTTACACGCGAAAGCACCTGCAAGTTCAGATGCTCAAACGCGGCGAGGCGATTGAGGCCGTACAACACGCGGGCGAGGTGCTTAATCCAGACGCGCTGACCATCGGTTTCGCCCGCAGGTTCGCCACCTATAAACGCGCCACTTTGCTCTTCAACGATCTCGATCGGTTGATTAAGCTCGTCAGCAACCGCGAAATGCCGGTGCAGTTCATCTATGCCGGCAAGGCGCACCCGCGCGACGATGAAGGCAAGAAGCTCATCCGCGAAATCGTCCACGCCGTGCGCACTGAACCCCTGCGCCACCGCGTGGTGTTCCTCGAAGACTACGACATCGCAATGGCGCGGTACTTGGTGCAAGGCGTGGACGTGTGGCTCAACACCCCGCGGCGGCCCTTGGAAGCCAGCGGCACCAGCGGCATGAAAGCGGTGGCGAACGGCGCGCTGCACCTTTCGATTCTCGACGGTTGGTGGGACGAGGGCTACCGCCCGGAGTGCGGTTGGGCCATCGGCAGCGGCGAGGAATATGAAGATTTGGAATACCAGGATTACGTCGAAGGCCACGCGCTGTATGACATTTTGGAAAAGGATGCTGTGCCGCTGTACTACCGGCGCACCATCGCCGACCTGCCGCGCGAGTGGATCACCAAGATGAAAAATTCGATGGCGGCTTACTTACCGTGGTTTTCGAGCCACCGGATGCTGCGCAACTACATTGAGGAAGCCTACCTGCCCTCGGATGAGGCATACCGCAATTTCAGCGCAGAAGGCTTTGCCGCCGCCAAGCAGATGGCAGGCTGGCGCGCCAAGGTACAGGCGGGCTGGGATGCGGCCGGCGTGATCAAGATCGAAGTCAAGCAGACCGGTGATCTCGTGGTTGGCGACGCGCTGGAGGTGCGTGCGGTAATCAACCCCGGCCCGCTCGCGCCGGAGGACCTGCGTGTCGAGGTATATTGCGGACCCGTGGACAGCAACGGCGAGATCATCCGCGCCACTGCGGTGGAGATGACATCCGAGCCGAACGCACAGCAAACTTATGCGCTGTTCACCGGAACCGTTGTTACACCGCGCAGCGGCAACTTCGGCTTAACCTTACGCCTGATGCCCAAGCACGAGCTGCTGGCGAACAAATACGCGGCTTACCTGCTGCGCTGGGCTTAACTCACCGTTCGCGGCGTGTACAATGCGCCGGTGCACGCAGTGACGGACTTGGCGCATAGTATCCCGGCCTGGCTGGCCATCACTCTCATCACGCTGATCCCAGCGTTGGAGTTGCGCGCTTCCATTCCTTACGGCTTGCTCGCCACCGGCTTGCCGTTATGGCAAGTTGTGCTCATCGCCGTTTTGGCCAACTGGCTAATCGCTCCGCTAGTCTACCTCGCGTTACGGCTTGTGTTGAAGCTACTGCTGCGCTGGCCTTGGTTCAGCCGCATCTGGGAGCGTTACAGCCAGCGTGTGCTCAAGCGCATTCATGCCTCGGTTGAAACTTGGGGCAGTTGGGGTCTTGCGCTGTTCATCGGCATCCCACTGCCGGGGACAGGCGTGTACACCGGTGCAATCGGAGCATACCTGCTCGGAATGAGCCTGCGCCGGTTCCTGTGGGTGGCCCTGGCCGGCGTAGCCTTGGCTGCGGCGATCGTCACGGCTGTAGTGGCCACCGGCAGTCAGGCGTTTGCTTGGTTTGTCAAGCCGCCGGCGCCTTAGCGAAATCCGCTGATAATCCGGTTAAAACCTTTACATTGCCCGTTCACTTGTTAATATATTGACCATCGAACGAAACGTGTTAGGAGGGAGTATGCGTATCCTCAGCGCAACGGTTGTTGTGATGTTCGCCCTGGTGTGGGCGGGCGCGGCGTATGCCGCCCCGGATCCGGTGATAAAACGCACCATTGAATATGAGATCTACGAGCCCTGCGGCGTGATGGTTGCTGCCGGCGAAGCAGTGCTGAACTGGGATCCCTGCGGCGGCGATTACGAAGTCGTCACCATCGAGTATGAAGACTACGGCCATCCGCTGTCAATCCTGTTCTATGCCGGCTCGCCGGACTTCTACAACCTTGACCCGCATGCCTATGACATGTTCTTCTGCGGTAAAGCGTGCAAGGGTTGCGAGAAGGATGTCTACTGCATGGACTGCAATCCCTGCGAGTGGTGGCTGTGCAAGGACAAGGCGTGCTGGTGCGGCGAGACCGTCTGCTGGCGGGCTTATCTGCCTAAGTGCATGGAACTGCGCGTCATCGACGTGTGGTAAACCGATTCACCTAAGACTGAATCTTAAACCCGCCGGTGCTACAGGCGGGTTTTTTCTTAGAAAAGCTTGACGCGCCGCGCTCCCATCCTTATCATCTCTGCGGGCGTTTAGCTCAGGTGGTAGAGCAGCTGACTCTTAATCAGCGGGTCGCGGGTTCGAATCCTGTAACGCCCACTTTCCCTTCCCTAATATAAGCAAACCCGCGGACTAGGCATCCAGTAAGGGTACTAAGAACCACAGACTGAAGGAACGGCCATGACAAACAACCAGAACGGCGTTGCCTGGGACTTAACCAGCTACTTCAAGGAATTCAACGGACCCACCATGCAGGCGTTCAAGGATACGCTGCGTCACGAGGCGGCAGAAATGCAAGCGGAATCCAAAGCGCTGGGCGCGCTGACTGCCGCCAACGCGGAGGCTTGGGAAACGATTGTATTGAAACTGGAAAACTGCGGCGCGCGACTCGGCCACATCTTCTCCTATATCGGCTGCCTGACCGCGGCGCATGCGGATAACGAGCAGTACGCCCAGGAAGAAGCAGGGCTGGCGCTGATGGCGGCGGAGTACAACAAGGTGCTGGTCTACCTGCGCCAAGCGTTCAAGGATGCCAGCGAAGCTGATTTCGCCGCATTCTGCGCGCGTCCCAAGCTTGAAGATGTGGCCTACCACCTGCGCCGCACCCGTGAAGACGCGACCTACACCATGGCCCAGGATCTCGAAATGCTCACCACGGACCTCAACGTGGACGGCTTCCATTCCTGGGGCCGGCTATATGACACCATCTCCGGTAAGCTCACCTTCGAGATGACCTGGCCCGCGAGCCATGCTAAGGCCGGGACGACAGAGACTCTGCCGATCAGCCAGTGGCGCTCGCTGATGAGTCATGCCGATCGCCGCGTGGGCAAGGCGGCCTTCGACGGCGGCAACCGCGCTTGGCAGAAGGTGGAGGACACCTGCGCCGCCTGCCTGAATGCGATATCCGGCACGCGCCTGACGCTCAATAAGTACCGCGGCATCGACCACTACATGTATAAAGCGCTGTTCCAGAGCTCGCTTAAGCAAGAGACCCTTGACGCAATGTACACCGCGATCAACAACCATATCGAGATCCCGCGCGATGTTTTCCGCGCCAAGGGCCAGGCCATGGGCCGCACCGGCATCTACTGGTGGGAGCGCGAAGCACCGCTGCTGCTGGATAAGAGTGCGGAGTTCACTTGGGAAGACGGGGTGGCTATGGTCAGCCAGGCGTTCAAGACGGCCTATCCCGCTTTGGCTGACTATTACCGTGGCTTCCTCGATAAACGCTGGATGGAGTCTGAGAAGCGCCCCGGCAAGCGCCCCGGCGCTTTCTGCACCGGCAGCGAAGTAACCAACGAACAGCGCGTTTACTCGACCTTCAGCGGTTCAATCGGCGACGTGACCACGATGGCCCATGAAATCGGCCACGCCTGGCACGGCCACCTGCTCACCAACCTGCGCCCGATGCGCCGCGACTACCCGATGACCCTGGCGGAGACGGCGTCCATCTTCGCGGAGCACATTCTCGCCGAAGGCGTTTACACCGACGCCAAGATCGACGACTTGACCAAGCTGATGATGCTCGATACCGATCTCAACGGTTCAGCGATCTTGCTGCTGGACATCACCGCCCGCTACAGATTTGAGCGCACCTTCCACGACGAACGCGCCAAGGGCGAGCTGAGCGTCAGCCGTTTCAAACAGCTCATGCGCGACACGCAGCGCGAAGTGCTAGGCGATTGCCTAATGCCGGGCAGCGAGGACGAGATGTTCTGGGCCAGCAAGCTGCACTTCTACATCACCGGCGTGTCGTTCTATAACTTCCCCTACACTGTGGGTTTCCTGCTGGCACGGACGCTATTCACCCTGTTTAAGCAGGAAGGTGCGTCGTTCCTGCCGAAGTATGAGGAATTCCTGCGCCTGACCGGTAGTGACGGCGTGGAAGGCGTGGCTAAGCGCGCCTTGGGTA
>CAYXMN010000047.1:14824-16574 GCA_964465955.1 uncultured Planctomycetales bacterium | reverse complement strand
GTAAAATCGATCAAGCACCCGCCGCCGGGGTATGATCGACCCATGCAGCAGGACGCTCCCGCCCCCGTCGAATTGGCCGCCGCGCCGCTGACGATGTTCGAGCTGGTGTTCCCCGGCGACATGAACGCGCTGGGCACGATGTTCGGCGGCAAGGTCATCGCGCTGATGGACAAATGCGCCGGGCTGTGCGCCGGCCGCTGGTGCCACCGCATCACCGTCACCGCCAGCATTGACGCGATCCAGTTCACCGCGCCGATCCGCCAGGGGCAGATGGTGGAAGCGCTGGCCCGGGTCATCCACGTCGGCGTAACGAGCTGCTTAGTCGAGGTGGACGTGCACGCCACCGACCTGCAGAGCGGCGACCGCTATTTCTGTTGCACAGGCTATTTCACGATGGTGGCCCTCGACAGCCACGGCAAGCCGGCGCGCCTGCCGCGCATCCCCGTCGTCACAGACCAGGAGCGGGCGGACTGGAAGCGCGGCGCGGCGATAAAAGCCGACTTGCTCAAACGGCGGGAGCTGAAGCGCAACCCGCCGCCGCTATAATCGTCATTACTGATATGGCTGACACCGCTGCTTTTACCGCCGAGACCCCGCGCCGCCGCGGCAAGCTGACCGCGCTGGGCGTCGTCCTGCTCGCCGTCACGCTGCTGGCCGCCGGCGGATTCCTCGCGCTGCTGGCCCGGCCCAACGCCGATCCCGGCATCCGCGCCTGGCTGCTCAACCACTCGCCGGACCAGGTGGTGATCATCAACCCCTTTAACGGCGCGATTGAGAAGGAATTCCAGGTGGCCGACGGGCTCAAGCAGCTCGCCTTCTCGCGCGACTTCAGTAAAGCCTATATCATCAACGTCGTCGACGTTTCTAACCGGATCAAGGTGCTCGACACGCGCACGTTCCTCACCGAGGAGACCATCGAAATCGACGGCGTGCCCCAGGGCCTCGGCGTGTTCCCCGACAACCGCAAGCTCGTGCTGATCAACGCCAGCAAGACCGATTTCATGTCCGGCGGCTTTGACGTGATCGACCTGTACGAGCAGTCCCAAGCCAACCCGAAACAGAAAAAGCGGCTCTACCGCGAGCGCACCCGCGAGCTGGTCAACCAACTGGCGGTCGGCGACGACGGCGACCGGATCTACATCACCGATTCGAAAAGTTCGAGCCTGTTTATCTACAGCCTTGAAGAGAAGCAGCAGATCAAGGAAATCGACTTGCACGGGGCCATTGAGAACCTGTACTACCCGTCCCAGGGCAAGTATTACTACATCACCGTGCTCCAGCACCTGTGCGCCTACCAGTTCGACAAGCTGACCGACGAAATGACCGGCGCGTTTATTTACGACTTCATCGTGCCCAATGCGCCGTTCAACCCCAACAAGCTCCGCATGGTGGCGGTGGACGCCGCCGGCGAGTTTCTATTCGCGCCGATGTATGAAAGCGGCGCGGTGGCGGTGTGGCACGTGGGCGATCCGGCGTACTACGTCAGTCCGGAAACGGTGCCGACCAGGGACGACGGCATCATGTACCGCTTCCCGGTGCCGCACTACCTGCCCTGCAAGCGCTTCCGGCTCCAGGGCGGTTATGATCCGGCGCTTAAATACGATGCGGGCGGTAAGTTCGTGGCGGTGGATTCGCTCAATGACAGCCTGTTCATCATGGACGAGGACGGCGCGATGTATATCTACAACCTGCGCGATCTCGGCATTTTCGACGAGACCAAGCGCGATCCGCCGGCCACCAAGGCGCCCAA
>CAYXMN010000047.1:0-14793 GCA_964465955.1 uncultured Planctomycetales bacterium | reverse complement strand
CCCGCACCACCGAGATCCGCGACTTGCAGATCTCACGCCCGGCGATCCTCAACCCCCAGGCCGGCGCTCAGGAGCAGCCGTGATGCTGCTGCTCGCCGAGGCCGCTCCGATGCGTCCCGCGGCGCTGGTGCTGTTGGCGCTGTTCGCCGGGGCGTGTTTGATGCTGCTGCCGCGCGAGCTGGCGTTTATCCGCGGGGCGGGGGGGCGCTGGCGGGCGCGCTTTTTGATCCAGGACGCGCTGATCATCTTGAGCATCCTGGCGGTGCTGCTGCCGTGCTCGCTGGTGAATAAACTGACCGAGACAATGCTGATCACCGTCCTGGCGGGATTCACGCTGCTGTGGATTACCGTGATCTGGGCGGCGGCCTCGCGCTACGGCTACGTGCGCCACCTGCTACAGGCGGCGCGGGATGAGAGCGCGCTGCGGCTGGCGCAAAGCGCGCGGTCCAGCGCGGAGGCGCCGCGGGACGCCGCCGCGGGAGGCAAGGAGGAATAAGCATGCACAGCGAACTAGCCCTGGCCTTGCTGCAGGTGGAGCGCTCGCCGCTCATGTCCGATGTGACCAAGATGGTGCTGTTCACCGCGATCTTCGTGGTGGTGGTGGGCGTGGCGCTGTTCTACATCATGCGCGCGCTGCGGCCCAAGTCCGACCAGAGCGCGACAGCCAAGGCGCGCGCGGAGTTTGAGAAAAGCAAGGAGACGCTGCTGCTCGCGGCGCAGGCCAAGAAGGCGGCCAAGGAGCGCGACGACTCGGCGCAGCGGGCGCAGGACAAGGAAGCCAAGGAGCGCGAGCTGCTGAGCGAGAACGTCAACCCGGCGCTGGTGATCGGGCAGACCTGCCCGCTGTCCGGGCTGACGATGGAGGAGGACCAGGAGCTGATCATCGACCCCTACACCGGCCAGGGCTACCACTACAGCTCGTTCGTCAGCGATTGGCCGGCGGGACAGGCGCGGCCCAAGTATGTCTACCGCTACCCCCAGGGCACGGTGATGAAAACGGAGAACCTCGTCACGGATTGGTAGGGGGGTTGGGAGCGCCGGCTTCGCGCCGGCATCTTCCGGTAGCCGACGTAGGGGCCGGATTCATCCGGCCCGTAATCCGGGCTGCATAAATGCCGCCCCTACCCTTTGAACCTGCCCCTTGAACCTTGCACCTACGCCCCCGCGTCTTCCCCCAGCTCCTCCACCAGCACGCGCCCGATGCGGTTCTTGGCCACCGACAGCACGGTGAAGCGCAGCCCGTCCGCCTCGAGCCGCTCCTGCGGCTTGGGGATGCGCCCCAGCTTGACGGTGATGAACCCGCCCAGCGTGTCCACGTCCTCCGCCGCCAGCGTGCGCCCGAGCACCTCGGACAGCTCGTCGAGCGGCATGAACGCCGTCACCACGTACGCGCCGTCGTCGCGCCGGTAGAACAGCTTGCTCTCGTCGTCGTATTCGTCCTGGATCTCGCCGACGATTTCCTCGAGCAGGTCCTCGATGGTGAGGATGCCCGCCGTGCCGCCGTATTCGTCAAGCACGATCGCCAAGTGGTTCTTGCGTTTTTGCAGCTCGCGCAGCACGTCGTCCACCTTGCGCCCGCCGGGCACGAAGGTGGCCTCCAGCAGCAGCTTGCGCAGATCGAGGCTCGCCGGATCTTCGCCGCGCGCTAAAAACTCCAGCAGATCGCGCAGGTGGAGGATGCCGCAGATATCGTCGATGTTCTCGTCGTAGACGGGGAACCGCGAGAAGTGCGCGCCGGCCACTTCGGCGATGATGCGCGCGGGCTCCCAGTTCAAGTCGAGCGCGGCCACGTCCGTGCGCGGGGTCATCACCTCGTGCGCGGTGGTCTCGCCCAGTTCGAGGATGTTCTCGATGTACTCGCGCTCCTCGGCCTCCACCTCCTCGCCGCTGGCGAGCGTCAGCTCATACTCCGGCTCGCTGTCGTCGCGCGCGCCGGCCTCCTCGCCGCCCCGATCGCGCCGCCACCAAAACGTCAGCGCTTCCGCGAAGCGCTGGCCGGCGTTCACGCCCCAGCCCGCCTTGCCGTTGGCGCTGGCGCTGCCCACCAGCGCGCCGAGCGCGGGCAGCAGCAGCGCGGGCCAGAGCGCGACGGCCAGCGCCAGCAGGTGCGCGCTGGAAGGCGCGCCGGCGATGCGGTCCAGGCTTAACAGGCCCGTGAACAGCAGCGCGGCGCTGATGGCGCACGACAGCGCCAGCGCGCTGAGGTTGCGCCGCTGCCTGGCGCGGGTCAGCGTGCGGGTGATGCGCCCGGCGGCCAGGCTGTAGCCGATGAGCAGGCCGCCGCAGGCGGTCAGCAGACCCAGCGCGGCGAGCGTCACGTCAGCCGGTCCGGGCAGGGTCTGGGCCAAAAGCCAGGCTAAGCTGGCAAGGTCAGTGTCCAAAGCCGTTTACCTCATAGCCCGCACTACGGCACAATTCAAGCGTGCGGGCGTCCATCGCCGCCTGCTGCTCAGCGTCCTGGTGATCCCATCCCGCCAGGTGCAGCAAGGCGTGGGCGATCAGCGCGCAGCCTTCCGCCTCGGGGCTGTGGCCGTGCGCTTGCGCCTGGGCCACGGCGGCCTCCCAGCTCAGCGCGATGTCGCCGGCGTAAGCGCCGGGGCCGGTCTCGCCGCTGGGGAAGGAGAGTACGTCAGTGGGGGCGTCGATGCTCCGGAACTCGCGGTTCAGCCGGCGGATGCCGGCGGCGTCCGTCACGCGCAGCCCGGCGCGGCCCGCGGGGAAGACACGGGCCGCTAGCACACCGGCCGCGCGCATTAACGCCTGCCGACTTCGCGGCGGGACGTCGGTTTCAACCGCGGCTTCGATGTGTGATGTCGTCGCTTCCACAAATGCCCTAAACGTTGAATTATAGCAGGAGCGATTCTTCGCGGCTTTGCCTAGGCGCGGCGGGGCGCGTCTGGCTCGGCAAACGCAGCCTCGGGCGGACCGGCCCGATCATCGGGACGGCGGCATGATTCATCCGGCGTTCACCGGCTGCCTGACCCTGGCGATCTCAAACTTAAGCGGCGTGCCCATCCAGATTTATCCCGGCATGCAGGCCGGCCAGGTCGTGTGCCACCAGTGCCCGGCGCCCAGCGACGCCGGCATGCTGCCGCAGCGCCTTAACTCAATCCCCGCGCCCCGCAGGTATAATGCTTCACCGATGCACTGGCGGATGCTCACCCTCGTTTGCTGTCTGACGCTCCTGACGCCCCTGTTCGCGCTGGCGGACACCTTGGCCTATCGCGCGCGCGTCGTGCACAACAACCGCGCCGCGGTGAGCTATGTCGCGGGCGAAATCGACCTGGCCAGCGGCGACTTCGCCGAGTCCGTCGAGCGCAGCTTCAACCTGGACTGGCAGCGCCTGCCGGGCCGCCTGGCCGAGTCGCGCCCCGCGCTGCCCGCGGTCTGGCGCGCCGGGGGCAAAACCGCCAGCCAGTACGCCGGTGCCCCGCCGCGCTTCGACGGCGAGCTGCTACGCCACTTCATTCTGGGCCACGTGATCGCCGGGGCGGACGGGCTTAAGCCGGAGCAGGAATACTTGAGCGGCCAGCTGATCATCGGCACGGCGGATGTCAGCGCGGAAGGCTTCGAGATCGTCGCCAGCTTCCGCGGCACCGCTCTCGTCATCGTCGGGCGCTACCACGAGGTGGGCGGCGTGCGCGTGCCGTCCGACTTCGCCGTGCTCGGCGCGAGCAGCGAGCTGTACCAGTACTTCTTCACCGACGCGCGCGTGGAGCCCGGCGCGCCCGCGTCGCCGATCACGCTGCCGGCCTTCAACCCGGCGGACTATGTGACCTTCCCCACGGACGGCGCCAAGCCCGTGGCGATCCGCCCGGTCAAGGACTGGCTCGTATTCCAGGCCGAGCTGCCCAACGGCCGCCCGCTCAACCTGGTGTTCGACAGCGGCGCCGAAACGATGATTCTCGACGACTGGGTGCTGCAACTCGACAGCGACTTAATGCCCGTCGGCGAGCTGCCGGTCGCGGGCGGCTTGGCCTCCGGCACGATGCGGCTGTATGAAGGCTTTTGCTTTAATGTCGGCGGGGTGGAGTTTAGAAACCTCGCCGTGGCGGGCAGCCAGCTCACCATGCTCGGCTTCGGCGCGGACCTGCGCATCCACGGCATCGTCGGCGGCGACATCCTGCGCCTGTGCCAGCTCGATCTCGACCTGGCCGGCGGCGAACTGCGGCTCTTCCCGATGGACTCCGCCGCACCCCAGGAAGGCGAGGCCGTGCCGCTGACGCTGATCCAGGACATGCCGCACGTCACCGCGCAGGTGCACGGCACGGGTGACGCGCTGCTGCTGCTCGACACCGGCCAGCGCACCAGCCTGCAAGTCAACCTGGACTGGCTCGACAGCTACCAGCTCGGTGACGAGCTGATGCTCAACGGCTTTTTGGGCGACGTGGCCGGCGGCCTGGCCCCGCGCTACATCATCGAACAGCTCGACTTGCAATTGGGCCAGGAGCGCTATACCGAAAAGACGGTGGACGCCAGCCTGGACTCGACCTACACCTACGACGGCCTGCCGGTGGTCGGCGCCATCGGCTTCCCGCTGCTGGCGCGGCATTTCGGCGGCATCACCTTCGACTATTCCGACAAGCTGGTCTATCTGCGCGATCCCGGCGACCACACCTTCCTCGGCCAGCCCGAAGCCTGGAAGGACATCACGATCCCGCCGGTCAAGCGCACCTCGCCCTGGCAGCTCAGAGGCGCGGACGGTGGCGCTGGTGACGGTGGCGCGGGTGCCCTGCCCGCGGAAGACGGAGCGCCCGCGTCCCTGCGGGCGGACAGCGGCGGGCAGGGACCCCCGCCCTCCGGCACCGATTCCCGCCGCCCGGCGCTCAAGCTGCGCAGCGCCCAGGAGCTGCGCGAAGACCTCGACACCGGCGCGCTGCCCGCGCCGGTGGCCACTGACGCGCTGGCCCTGGCGGAGGGATCGGCGCAAGCCGGTAGCCCGGACTTGAGTCCGGGTGTGGCCAACGCTAATCCTGCCGACGCACCAGCGCGGTTAACCCCGCTGCCGGAGCCTGGGCCGGCGGACGCGGAGGTCCGCCCCACCGCGGAGACCCCCCCGCACAACAGCGCGGACAACCTCCCGCAAGGCCTCTTTACCAGCGTGGCCCAGCTGACGCGGTTCGCGCGGGTGATCGCGCTGGCGCAGCGCATCGCGCGCCTGGGGGCGGAGCGCGCCGCGCGGCTGGCCGCCGGCCAGCCCGCCGAGGCCACCGAGCCTGAGACGGCGCCAGACGTGGCGGCGGCGGGCGCAGGCACGCGCGGATTTTCCCAGGGCAAATCCAAGCTGCGATTTGATTCTACGTACCAGACGGAGTAAAATCATCCTAGGCCCGATCTCACTGGTCACGGCTGATCGGTTACAATAGGCAGGGCAAATGCTGGTACTTACGCGCAAACCTGGCGAGCGCATCATTGTGGGCAACCGTTGCGACGTCGAGATCGTCTCGGTTGCGCGCGGCGTCGTCAAGTTCTGCTTCCGCGTTGACGCCCCTGTCACCCTGCTGCCCGGCAACATCGAGCTCGACAGCGGCGGCGCGCCCGGCGAGATGCACCCCATCACCATCACGCGCAAGGTCGACGATTCGGTGGTGATCAACGCGGGCGGCAGCGCGCCGGTGGAAGTGCTGGTTGTCTCAGTTAAAGGCGAGGCCGTGCGCGTGGGCGTCAAGGCGCCGCGCGACGTGACCGTCCACCGCCAGGAAGTCTGGGAGCTAATCCAGCAGGAGAACATCGCCGCCGCGCAAGTGCCGGCCTCGATCGACGCCGCGCAACTCGCCGGCCTGCTCAAGGGCAAGGGCAAGAAGCCCGCGGGGTAATTACAGTTAGAACTGTCTTAGATACGCGCTAGTCTTCATCCTCAGTCCCGCTTCCACTACCTGCTTGTTTCTTCCTACGCGCTTCAATTGGCCGGGAGACTAGGTGGAAATACAGCGTGAACAACAGTAAGGGTAATGACCCGAAGTCGAGAATGAACGGGACCCACCACCACTTTCTTAATGATGGATTTTCGATTGAGAAGAGCAGTATGGCAATGCAACCAAAAACTCCTGGTACGAGAGGGATACTAGAAACGTTTCTTTCCCTTTTAGCAGTAATAACAGCTCCCCATTCACATACCGTGATGAAAAGCGCGGCAAGGGCGAACATACTCGCAACGATCCAGACAACTACCATCTGTGTCTCCAGATGACTAGCCTTCCGCTATTTATGCCTCTTCCCATCATTCTAATTGGTTCTAGTCCAGCTTCAACCGCGCGGAGTGGAACGCGATGCTGTACGGCAGCGCCTGCGCGCTCATCACGCCGTCCGCCACCGCCGGGTCCGCCTGCGCGAACGCTTCCGCCGCCGCGTCGTCCGCCGCGTAGAAGATCACGATTCCGAAGGTGCGCTCGTCGTTGACCAACGCGCGCCCGGCCAGCAGCACAGCGCCTGCCTCCGCCAGCGCGGCCAGCCGTTGGGCATGGCGCGAGATCGAGGCGGACTCGGCGGGGGTGGGGCCCTCGGTCAGCATCCCCAGGCGGGTGGGCTTGAGCAGGTAGATGTACAACTTCAGATCGGACATGGCGCGAGTTATTGTACCCGGCCCAGCGCACCTGCGCGCGCGCTGCCTGGGCGTACCACAGCACAGCCAGCAGCAGCGCGTTGCCGAGGGCCACCCCCCACGCGAACCGCCGTCCGCGCGACCCCGCCCGCGGGTCAAGCCGTCGCACGGCGTATCCCGCGAGAACGGCACCTGCCGCGAGGGCCAGCGCGGCGCAGGCCAAGTCGGCCGGCAGCGCCTTGCCGGCCGCCAGGCGCGGGGCCAGCACCAGCGCCAGCGCGGCCAGCCACAACGCCGCCGCCCCATGATCACCCATGCGTGTATGCTAGCAGGCGGTTGCGCGGGGATATAATCAGCCCCGCCACGCCTGCCACGGCAGGCGGGAGGTCGCGCTACACGCGAGGCGCAACGCTTTGCGCCCGCCCGGCCGCGATTGTAACCTTGTGCTACACTCGGCACGGACAGATTTTTAGGAGGCTTCGATGCGGACTTGGCGCACAATCTGCTTCGCGTTTCTCATCATCTCCATCCTCGTGTTCGCAGTGGCTGGCTCGGCCAGGGCCGCGGACGGACCCGCCGCCGACCACCCCGGCTCGTGGCGCGAGCGGGTCTGGGACCACTACATGTTCTACTACCAGCTCCTGCCTGATGTGGATTGCGACCTCTTTGCAGACGAGTTCACCGGCGCTTGGAGCGCGGAGGAGCAGCAGCAGGCGCGCGAGACGGCCGCGCGATTGCAGGCGGCGTTCGATGCTTGGATCGAGACACACCCGGAGCTGAAGGAAAACCGCCCGCTGCCGGATTACGCCATCGCAGAGATGGAGCGCAACCACCTGCCGATGAACCTGCAGTACGCCTACTTCGAATCTTACGAGCACGGCGGCGTCCTGCGTTCCGTGTTCGTCTACCTGTACCAGGACGATCCGGCCCTGGCCGCTGAGCTGGAGCAGGCGTTGGCGTTGCCCGGCGTGCCGCAGCCTAAGATCGACCGTCCGGGGGATCCAGAGCAGTCCGCGGAATGGCTGAACTACATCGATCACCGGGTGGGCTATCAGATCACCTGGGAGATGTTCACCGGCGACCAGATCCACGCGTGTATCGAACAAGGCCGCACGCCGGACGCGTTCACCCCGGAGGAGCGCACGGCGGCCCGCGCCACCTTGGGCAAGTTGCGCGACGGCTGGCGCGCCTGGCTCGCGGCACACCCGGAGCTGATCGGCCTCGAATGCGAGGGCTTCCCCGCCCACCACTCGCAAACGGATGGCATCGCGGGCGTTCCCACCGACTACTGGGTGCTTCTTGGCGTGGAAGACGAAGCACTGCTGGCGGAGCTGCTGGCGGCGCTAGACTATCCGGAAGCGCCTGAGCCGGTGATCGTCAATGTGCGCGAGGAGCGGGAGCGGGAAAACATTAACCCGTAACCCGAATCGCAGGCAACGGGGCCGCTAAAGGGAGAGGCGCGCCATCACTGCGCTTGCCGCGCCAGGCTTCGGCCTCGGCCGGGGCGGACGGTTAGCCGCGGGCTGTGCTACACCGATCCTCTGCGCTCCGGGGGTACTACTCCCCATGTGCGGGCGCTACACCATCACGCGCGGGCTGGAACGGTTCGCGGAGTACGCGGGTTACCGCGCGGCGGGGCCTGAGTTCACGCCGCGCTTCAACGTGGCGCCGGGGCAGTCTGCGCCGGTGGCGCGGCTAGCCGGAGCGGAGCGCACCATCGCCAGCCTGCGCTGGGGGCTGGTGCCGTTCTGGGCCGCCGACGAAAAAATCGCCTATAAAACGATCAACGCCCGCGCCGAGACGCTGGCGGAGCGCGCCAGTTTCAAGCACGCGCTGCACAGCCGGCGCTGCCTGGTGCTGGCCGACGGGTTCTACGAATGGCAAGCGCTGCCCGGCGGCGGCAAGCAGCCGTATTTCATCTACCTCGCCAGCGGCGAACCATTCGCGCTGGCCGGGCTATGGGAAAGCTGGACGCGCTCGGGCGGGGCCGCCGGCGCGCCGGGCACGCCGGGGCAGCCGCTGGAGACGTTCACCATCGTCACGACGGAGCCCAACGAGCTGATGGCGCGGATTCACCACCGCATGCCGGTGATCCTCACGCCGGAGGCCGCCGCGCGCTGGCTCGACCCCGCGGCGGCGCGGGCCGAACTGCTCGCGCTGTGCGCGCCCTATCCCGCGGCGCTGATGGCGGCGCATCCGGTGGACGCCAAAGTGGGCAGCCCGCGCCACGACGGGCCGGAGCTGGTGCTGCCGCTGGAACCGGCTTAAGCCCGCGCCTACGCCTCGGTCGGCAGCGCCGTAGGCGCGCCGTTGCCGCCCTTGCCGTTCTTCTCGCCCTTGAACACGACCTTGAGCCAGATCGGAGTTACCAGCGTGGTGGTCAGCACCATCAGGATCATGATCGAGAACACGTCTTTACCGATGATGCCCGCGTTGAGGCCGACCAGCGCCACGATGATTCCCACCTCGCCGCGGCTGATCATGCCCACGCCGACCTTATAGCTTTCCAGCCAGTTGAAGCCGGTGAGCTTGGCGCCGATCAGGCAGCCCAGCACCTTGCCCAGAATCGCCAGCACGAGAATGACGATGGTGAACCAGAACATCAGCCACTGCTCTTTGGTCATCGCGCCCATGTTGGCCAGCGGGGCGAAGATCGGCTTGGCGTTGGCCTCCATGCCGATGCTGATGAAGAAGATCGGCACGAAGAAGCTGTAGGTGATGGTGTGCAGTTTCTCCTCGATGGCTTCCTTGAGCGCGTGGTTGCGGCTGATCAGCACGCCGGCGGTGTAGCTGCCGGTGATCGCCGCCACGTTGCCGATCCACTCCGCGCCCCAGGCGTAGAGGAAGCCGATCAGCAGCGTGCCGGCGAGCAGGCCTTCCGTGATCGGCAAGCGCTCGAAGCGCCGGAGCAGCGGTTCGATGAACCACTTCTCGGCCTTGATCGCGATGAAGAAAAAGGCGACCATCATGATGATCAGCAAGCCGATGCGCACGAAGCCTGCGGTCTGCTCCGCCATGCCGCCGCTGGTGAAGCCGTGCATGATCCAGTCGAGGAGCTGGCCGGGAGCGGAGGCGGTTTCGCCAGGATTAGCGGGCTTGAAGGCGATCACGAAGCTCAGCACGATGATGCCGATCACGTCGTCGATCACCGCCGCGCCGAGGATCGTGGAGCCTTCCTTGCTCTTGAGCTTGCCCAGCTCCATCAGCGTTTGCGCCGAGATGGAGACGGAGGTCGCCGTCAGCACCGTGCCGATGAACAGCGCTTCATAGCCGGTGAAATGCAGGCCGAACTGGCTGAACAGCTCGCTGGCGAAGTACGCCGAGGCCATCGGGGCGATCACGCCGCCGACCGCGGCCCAGAACGCCACCTTGCCGACCTTCATCACGCCCGGCAGGTCGGTTTCCACGCCCGCCATGAACATCAAGAGAATCACGCCGATCTCGGCGATGTCCTTCAGGATATACAGGATCGGCCCGCCCTCGGCGAACTTGGCGGCTTGGGTGGCGAAGGCGAGATCCGCGAAGTTCTGGCTGGATCCATGCAGGCCCTCGATGCCGCTGACGAAATGCTCCGACGGCCAGCCGCCGAAGAAGTAGAAGCCGCCGATGTGCCAGCTGAGGATATCGAGGATCGTCGGGCCGAGGATCAGGCCCAAGGCAATCTTGCCGAAGACTGCGGGCTGGCCGATGCGGATGCTGAGCGCTCCGGCGTATTTACTCGTCACTAAAATGACGGAGAGCAACAGCAACAGTTGCAACAAGTGCGTCATGGATTTCACCTGGGAGGTGCTAGGCTATGCTGGGCATGAATTATAGCCGCGGCAGACAGGCGATGCAAGCTGCGGCAGGCCGCCGCGCACCTGGCTGAGACTCCCTCCCGGCCGGCCCCCACGCCGTCCAAAGCGGCGGGCTAGATGAGACACACTAAATCGGATAAGAGCTGTTACAATTAGCTATTAAAGATGCTTACGCAAACCGCTGAACTCGGCATCCAGATTATGTTGTTCCTCGCCTTGCGCCAGGACAGCGCCCCCGTGCCGCCGCGCGTGATGGCGAACCAGGCCGGGGCGTCGCCCACCTACACCGCCAAGGTGACGGGCCAGCTGGTGCGGGCCGGGCTGTTGCGCGCCCAGCGCGGCGCGCACGGCGGGGTGGTGCTGGCGCGGGCGCCGGAACAGATCTCGCTGCTCGCCATTGTCATCGCCTGCCAAGGGGCGTACCTGGCGGACTACTGCCAGCCGTACCACGACCTGTCCGCGACCTGCGCCTACCACGAGGCGATGCACGAGCTGCATGAGGCGCTGACGGAAGTGCTGACGCGCTGGACGCTGGCTGGGATCGCGGCGCGGCCCTGCCCGGCGGAGTCGCTCAGGCCGTTCGTGCAGTGCAAGCTGGGCTGGGTGACGCGGGAATAAACAGTAGTAAGTTATAAGTAGTAAGCGGTAAGTTTGCCAATGCGGCCTAAGGCGGGCCGGTGAATCCGGTCCGTGAATCCCGCCGGGCTGGAAGCCCGGCCTACTCTTACTACCTACTACTTACTACCTACTACTTGTAACCTTGGACTTCCGGGCGAAGCCTGGCTTCGCCCCGGCACAGGCGCGGCGGCCTGCGCCACCGATCCCCCGCTGCTAAAATCCTCCCCATGGAACTGCATCTCCCCGATCGTGTGGATGTCGTCGTCGTGCTGGGCTCCAAGAGCGATCAAGCCCTCGCCGAGAAAATGCTCCCCGTGTTCGCCGAATTCGCCGTCACGGCGAGTTACCACGTCTGCTCCGCGCACCGCGACCACGAGCGCCTGGCCGAGCTGGTGCCCGCCGCCGAGGCGCGCGGCGCGCAGGTGTTCATCGGCGTGGCGGGCATGGCGGCGCACCTGCCCGGCGTGCTGGCGGCGCTGACGGCGCGCCCCGTGATCGGCGTGCCGGGGGCGGGCAGCCTCGAGGGGCTGGACGCGCTGCTGGCCATCGCGCAGATGCCGCCGGGCATTCCCGTGGCCTGCGTGGCGGTCGGCGGCGGGCTCAACGCCGCGTTGCTGGCGGTGCAAATCCTCGCGGCGGGCAACGCGCCGCTGCGCGAGCGGCTGGCCGCCTACCGCGCCGAGCTGCGGCAGAACAACCGCGCCGCTGACGCGGCGCTGCGCCAAGAACTAGGGGTATGAACCGGGTAACGCGGGGAGCTTGCCCGCATCTTCGTAGGGGCGAAGCCATGCTTCGGCCGCCTTACCCGGACTTCAGTCCGGGCTGCCAGAGTTGGGCCCACGACCCGCCGCTACAGGAGATTTGCCGGCAGGATGCCAGCGCTCCCAGGGCGAAGCTTGGCTTCGCCCCTACGGTTTACTTCTTCCTCGCTACCGCCTTCTTCACCGCCGCGCGCTTGCCGTCCAGCAGGTGCTTGTCCATCCAGCCTTTGATGCGCTCCAGGCGCTCGATGCGCCGGTCGGTCCGCCCGCCGCGGCTTAAGCCGTGGCTCTCCTGCGGGAAGCGCACCAGCTCGGTGTCCACGCCTTGCAGCTTGAGCTGTACGTACACCTGCTCGCCCTGCTCGATCGGGCAGCGCAGGTCGTTCTCGCTGTGGATGACGAGCGTCGGCGTCTTGGCGTGAATCAGGTGCGTCATCGGGCTCATCTGCAGGAAGCGCTCGCGATCCTGCCACGGCGACTTATCCTTGCTCTTGAACTCGTAGTGGAACATGTAGCCCACGTCGCAACTGCCCATGAAGCTTAAGAAGTTGCTCACCGAGCGCTGGGTCACCGCCGCCTTGAAGCGGTGCGTGTGGCCAATGATCCAGTTGGTCATGTAGCCGCCGTAGCTGCCGCCGGTCACGCCCACGCGCTCTTGATCAATCGCGGGGTAGGCCGCGAGCATCGCGTCGGTGAACTTCATCAAGTCGGCGTAGTCCTTGTTGCCCCAGCCTTCGGCGATGCAGCCGCAGTAGTCCTGGCCGTAGCCGTCGGAGCCGCGCGGGTTGCAAAACAGCACGAGATAGCCCGCGCCTGCGAGATAGTTGAACTCGTGGAAGAAGGCGCGCGCGAACGCCACATGCGGGCCGCCGTGGATGTAGAGGATCGCCGGGTATTTCTTCCGCGCGTCGTAGCCCGGCGGCAGCATGGCCCAGCCGTGGATCCGCTGCCCGCCCGCGCCTTTAACCCAGTGCTCCTCAACCTGGCCCAAGGCGCGCTTGCCAAGCCAGCTTTGGTTCACCTTGGTCAGGCGGATCAGCTTGCCGCCGTCGAGCTTGCGTTTGTACAGGTCGCCGGGCGTCGCGAAGTCGCTGAGCGCGACATAGAGCCAGCCGCCCGCGAAGTCGATGCTGAAGTCCAGCACCACGCCCGGCTCTTCGAACACCGGCACGGCGGAGCCGTCCGCGACGCCAAAGCGGTAGATCGCGGTATTGCCGTCCTTGGTGATCTGCAGGTAAATATAGCGCCCGCACGGGCTGAACAGCGGCGCCCTGCTCTCCGCCATGCCCCAGGTGTCGTTGATCGACACATTGCCGGCCGGGCGGTCGAGCCGGCGCGAGAGGTTTACCGGCGCGCCGCCTTTGAACGGGACGACGAACAGCTCCTCGTTACGCTCGTTCCACATCGCCGCGGGATCCGGGTGGCCGGTGAAGGCGAGCCACTGCCCGTCGGGGCTGACCACCGGGCCGCTGGCCGGGCCGTCGTGCGTCGCGATCTTGACCATCTTGCCCTGGCCGTCGGCGCGCACTTTCCATAAATCGCTGCGCAGCATCTCGCGCTCGAAGTCCGGGTGCTTGTTGCTGGCGAACACGATCCACCGGCCGTCCGGCGTGAAGCAGGGCTGGCCGTTGTGGAAGCCGTCCTTGACCAGCTCGGCGGTTTTGCCGGTGGCCGCATTGACGAGATGCAGCTCGCTTTTGCCCTGGGGCAGGTAGCCCGCGCCGTCGAGTTTATAAAAGAAGTTCGTGATGTGGCGCAGCTTAGGCGCGTCGGCGCCCGGCTTGCCGCACTTGCCGTCCTGCTCGCGTTGCTGCGCTTCCGCGTCCTGCGGGGTGAACACCACGCAGAGGCTTTGCGAATCCGGGCTCCAGCAGAACTCGCCGACGTTGCCGGCCAGCTTGGTGAGCTGCCAGCTCTCGCCGCCGTCGACGTGCATCAGGTGCAGCTGGCTCTGGCCCGAGCGCGCAGAGACGAAGGCGAGCAATTTACCGTCCGGGCTGAAGCGCGGCGCGGAGTCAACGCTCTCGCCGCGGGTGAACTGGCGCAGCGGGCCGCCGGACACGCGCTGCATGAACAGGTTCATGTACTTCTTGTTTAAGTCCTTGTTGACGGCGTCCATCGCGGTGATCAGCCGCTGGCCGTCCGGGGACAGTACGCAGTCGTACATTTGCTTGAGGCTGTAAAGGTCGGCGGGCGCCACCGGCTTGTTCGCGCTGGGCATTTGGTTCTCCTAAATATGGGCAAGGCCGGCCCAACCGGGCCGGGCCTGTTCCATCATAACGCGTGGCGGGCGCGGGCGGCGCGGATTATTGAGATTTCGTCGCGGCGGGAGGCTCCGCCAGCCGCCCGGCGAATAGGCCGGGATCGAGCGCGCAGGCGTCCGCGCCGCCGAACCAGCGGTAGCGCCGCCGCGCAACCACCCAATAGCCCCAGGCCAGCAGCGGCGCAGGCAACAGCAGCAAGCCCCGCCCCAGCATGCTCCAGCCCGGCCCGAGCAGCGCCAGCGCCGTCAGCGCCGCGCGCGCGCCGCGCAGCAGCCGCCTAGGCGCCGGGCCTGCGCTGAGCACCAGGATCACTTCAGCCACACCCGCGGGATCGAGGCCGGACTGCGCCAGCAGTTCGCGCGCATACCCGCCGGCCAGCGGCGCGAACTTGAGGCGCCGGGCGCGATCGCGCGCCGCGATGAACCGTGCCAGCCGGTGGCACAGCCCGCACTCGCCGTCGAACAACAGGATCGCCGTGCGCTCCATGAGTGAATCTACCCGCGCACTGGTGCAAGCCAGGTTAAATCCGCCGCGCACCGCGCTTACTAAATAAGGTGCGCCCGGCGCGCCGCGCCAGAATCGCCGCGAACATCCCGCGCGCCGCGCAGTCTCAGTGCGTAGGACACGACATCGCGACAGTAACGGGGAGGTTGAAAAATGTTAATACATCAAGCCAGTGCCCCAGAGACAAGCGGCGGATTCCTCCATGCAGGTTACCTGAGCACTTCCGGTCACGAATACAGCTACGACTATGAAGGCGGCAGCCACGCCAGCACCGGATACGCGCCGGCCACAGAGCAGGCCCAGCCGCC
>CAYXMN010000046.1:9899-16624 GCA_964465955.1 uncultured Planctomycetales bacterium | reverse complement strand
GTGGATGCCGGAACCCTGGCCGTACTGCGTCATCTCGTAGCTGTCATTGCCCGCGCCGTCCCAGAGCAGGCCCGCGCTGTACCAGTAGCCCACGCCCTGGTTGTAGATGTCGCCGAGGTAGCGGTCATTGCCTTCGTAGTCCATCAGCATCGCGATGCCCCCCGCCCAGTCGATGTCGCGTTCGCCGATGGCGAAGCCTTGGCTGAAGGATTGGTAGCGGTCGGCGAACAGCGGCGCGTGCAGGTAGACGCCGCCCGCGTGGTACACCTCATTGCCGCGGCGGTTGATACACATTGCCACGCCGCGCGTCCGAGCGAAGGCCTGCGCTTCGGCCCAGGCGGTGTAGTAATCGTTGTCCATCTGCGCATGTAGATCCGCGTCGCTCGCGCCGGACTCATACTCGTCGATCACGCCCTCGTTGCCTTCGGCGGTGTCGAACACCGGCGCGTCCGTGACCGAGTCGTCGAGCATGATGCCGATGCCGAAGCCTGCCGCGCCTTGTGTGAACGCCTTGCCGGAGTAGTAGTCGCAGCCGCCGTCGTCGTAGAACGTGGCCACGCCGCCCATCGCCGCGCCGAGGCTGCAGAACCCCGCGTAGTAGCGGTCGTCTCCGCCGCCCAGGTCGTAGAACGCTGCGACGCCCAGCACCGCCGCACCGAGGGTGATGTCTACGTCCGCGCAGTCGTAGAAGTCGTTGCCGCCGAGGTCGCAGAAGTAGCCGATGGTGCCGTCGCCCAGGGGCGAGTAGTCCGCGGATGCGCCGGTGGGTTCGCCGTCCGGGCCGAGGCGCGTGCCTTGAGTGCGCATGCCATAAGCCGCGCCGATGCGGCAGTTGTGGTAAGTGTCGTTGCCGCCGGGCTCGATCAGCACGACGAAGTCGCCCTCGTAGTAGTCGTCGCCCGGCGTGCCGATACAGATGCGGCCGTAAGGGGTATCAGCGTAATAAGGCTGATCCAGGACAGGGATACAGCTTTCAGTGACCTGCTGTCGTATCACCTGAAGAACTATTGCACCCAGAGTAATGTCAAATGCATAGCTTGGGCTCTCAATCTCATCCACTGATTTCACCAGGTCTACTTGCTTGAATAGGTCATACGGGTTCGAGTCAGAATCTGACTTGGCGTTTTCGTAACCAGTCTTCGCATCCGAGCCCTCAAAGTCATGCCATGCCATGGCGGTTGTAATAATGCTGCGAATTTCGGCCAATTGTTCTGAACTGAGTGAAGTAATCCATTGCTCTCTAGTGGGTACTTCAAGAAATTCTATAAGTTCATCCACAGTCATCGGCTGCAAGGTTGGGGCCGGTGATGAAAGCCCTGTCCAGTCGTTGGCATATCCTGTGCTAAGGATCGCTTGTTGCACGGTTGAGAAATCATCCAAACGAGACTTCTCTACACTTTCACTAATCCTATCCATCCACGGCGCGATCTTCAGCGGGTCGTCCATCATCTCGTGCACGATGGGGAAGCAGCCGTAGCCCTCGCCGTAGTCTTTCATGAAGCGCATGTCCGCGCGGGTCAGGTTGCCCGCCCACAGCGCCTGGTCCAGCGCCGCCAGCTCCTCAGGCGTGTAGGTGTCCCAATAGGGAGTGTCCAACGCACTGTCTTGGCCCACGGCCTCAGCGCTCTCAGCACTGGCTGGGGCGTCCTGGGCGCTGGCGAGCGCGCACAACGCGATGATGAAGGTGCAAACGATGGGCAGCAACCGGCGCATATGAACCTCCTAGCCTCTACCGCTAACAAGTTTAGCGCGGGTTGCGCGGATTCATTCCTTCCAGTCGACAGGGTGCAGTTTGTTCAGTTGCGCCCAATCGTAAGCCGTGAGTTGCGTGCCCTGAATGTCGTGCTCCGCCAAGCTATTTGCGAACTTCATTACGCTACGCTGATCGTTCACGTGTTGCAAGCCGAGGGTGTGGCCCAGCTCATGGCGCACGATGGCGTGCCAACGGTCTTCAGGCTTGCGCAAAGTAAGCATCATCCCCATCCGCGCCGTGCTGACGACGCAAACGCTGCCGCCCAGCCGTGCCTGGCCGAAGAGGAAGTTGTAACCCTCGGTATACACGTCTATGTCCAGCACCCCCGCGGTGCGGAAGTTCGCCGGACTCGCTTGCTGCGCCACCCAGGTGAGCAGCAGCTTGGTGTCGTATTGCTGCCGCTCGAAGTTGAAGCACTTGTCAGGAATGGTGATTGGATCGCTAACCTCGCATTGCGTCCGGTAGAACTTGCCGATGTCTTGTGCCAGGGTGTCGAGGCCTGCTGCGCTGGTGAGTTGCTGGGCGATGGAGCGCGATTCGGCCTCGGCTTGGGGCAGGGCAGCCAGCACCTTCGCGCTCGGTTTGAGCGGCTGGATCACCATGGTGAGTTGTTGGCTCGACACAGGCAGGGTATAGGTTTTGCTCCCTTCGCTGTATCCAGAAGCCCAGGCTGCGGAGATATACCCCATGCCCGCGGCGGCGCCGAGCCCGAACAACGCAAGCCCGGCGATAATTGCGGCTGCAATGCGCTTGCGTTTCATCAGTCCACCTCCCGACATGGCTTACTCTGGTGATGTAGATAGCTTAGAGGGCGGGATTGTTCCCAGAGCATGGCCGGTACTACCGCCGTCCATGCATCCATGATAGTGCAGGCCTTGTGCCTGCGAGAAGTTTCGATATCCGGTGGCGTCAGCCACTATGCCTATCGTGTTACGGTACTACGGCCGTCCCTGGCCGTAGACCTTATACCCAGCCAGCCCATTCATAGCTAGTTTGCTCAGGCCAGCGGCGTTGTGGATTTGTGAGCACGTACTCGCACTTCTCGTTTAGTTCATGCTCATCGCGAATCAGCCGGTCGTGGTATTCACTATCCCAGATTGCGCCTTGGCGGCTAGATTTGCGGTGCAATTGGCTCGTGGTGTATGACTTCCAAGTGTGCACGATGGATGCAACATCCTCGCCATCCAGCGGCAGGATCACGCAGTGCGCGTGGTCATCCATCACCACGAACGCGTAAAGCTGATACCGTTTATCCGCGCCGAACTTGATCGCTTCAGACACGATGGCGCGTTCAGCGGGTGTAAGTGCTGGTTCATCCTTGTTTAAGCGCCATGTAATGAAGTACGCGCTGCCGTGCAAGCGCCAATGCGGGAGTTTACGTTGAGATTTCATCAAGCCTAAATCTGCTTGCCTGCCGCCAGGGGCGGCCGCATGACTGTCCTCATTAGGTCTACGGCCAGGGACGGCCGTAGTACCGGTGTCATGAGATGCTTCACCTGTGCTAGTACTAGTTGCGCTAGGGTTTGCCTCATCCCGCTCCCCCCCTGCGAACCTTTCGCCCCACAGCTTACGCAAGCGCTCGACGAGGGTTTTCTCCGCGCCACGCCCCGTCAGCTCGAGCAGCCGCGGCGGGTTGCCTTGCAGCTCATCGGGCCAGTAGTTGTCCGCCACGAACCCGCCCGCGAAATCGTGTGCGTACTTGTAGTCCTTGCCATAGCCCAGTTCCTTCATCAGCCGCGTCGGCGCGTTGCGGATGTGCAGCGGCGGGGGCAGCGCGCCATGTTTGTGCGCGGCGTCGCGCGCGCGGCCATAGGCCAGGTACATCGCGTTGCTCTTCGGCGCGCAGGCGAGATAGACCACGAGTTGCGTCAGCGCGGTGTTGCACTCCGGCATGCCGAGAAACTCGACCGCTTGGCGCGCGGCGTTAGCCTGCATTAGCGCCCACGGGTCGGCGAGGCCGATGTCCTCGCTGGCGAAGCGGATCAGCCGCCGCACGAGGTATTTCGGGTCCTCGCCCGCTTCGAGCATCCGCGCCAGCCAGTATAGTCCCGCATCGGGGTCGGAGCCGCGCAGCGATTTATGCAGTGCGCTAATTAGATTGAAATGCTCGTCGCCGCCCTTGTCGTACAGCAACGCGCGGTGCGCGCCGCCGCCGATGGCGCGTTTAAGGATGCTGAGGGTGAGGAGCGGTGCGCTTGAGGCGTACGGTTCATCTTGCCCCGTAGGGGCGAAGTCATGCTTCGCCCGCTCTTCCATCCCGGCCTCATTTTCATTGTCAGCATCATCCTGGGCGAAGCATGGCTTCGCCCCTACGGTGTTCCCATCATCTGTGCTGCTGCCAGATGCGGCATGCGGCTTGCTACCTGCATGTTCTTCCACCAGCCCGGCGCAGACTTCCAGCGTGTTGAGCGCGAAGCGCGCGTCACCCGCGGCCAGTTCCGCGATGCGCCTGAGCAGCCCGTCCTCGATTTGCGCGGGCGCCAGCCCGATGCCGCGTTCGCGATCGGCAGCCGCGCGTACAAGCACTTGCTCGATATCCTCTGCGCTTAAGGATGTCAGCGTCAACACGCGGCAGCGCGAGAGCAGCGGCCCCACCACCTCGAAGCTGGGATTCTCCGTTGTCGCGCCGACGAGCACGATAGTACCCGCCTCGACGTGCGGCAGCAGCACGTCTTGCTGCGCCTTGTTGAAACGGTGGATCTCGTCGAGGAACAGCAGCGTGCCCTTGTTCTCATACTGCCGCCGCTGCCGGGCCAATTCCACCGCTTCACGCACTTCCTTCACCCCCGCCAGCACGGCGCTCATCGGCACGAAGGCGTAGCGCTCCCCGGCGAGCAGGCGCGCGATGGTGGTCTTGCCGCAGCCCGGCGGCCCCCACAGGATCAGCGAGGGCAGCGCTTTGCGCTGGGTCAACTCGCGCAGCACGTCCACCACTTGGCGCTGGCCCGCAACTTCGCCGAGGTTCCGCGGGCGCATGCGCTCTGCCAACGGAGTCAGTTGCTGCTGCGCGGCGGCATCGGTGAAAAGCGAATCCACGCTTGAATTATGCCACCGGGCAAGACCTGTCTATTGGCCGGTTGCGGTGTTATAGACCTTTAGCAGGTCGTCGATCTTGTCCAGCGCGTCCTCTACGCTGGTGCCGCCGGACATCGGCACGAGTTGCTCCATGAACGCCTGTGTTTGCGGATCATACTTCTGCATTTCCTGCTGGTAGCCCTCACGGAAGCCGCGGTCGAAAGCTTCTGGATTGATCGCGCGGATTTGCTTTATCTGGTCGATGAAGTCCGGGTTGGCCATGTCAAGCGTGCCGAACCCAGGCAGGTTGATCGCCATGCCGCTGCCTGCTGCCCCGGTGGTGGTTGAGGTGCTGGGTTTCGCCGCCGGGCTGGAGTCGGCCATGTTAACAATGTTCACGAACGTCCCGGTGTGCGGCCATGCGCGGCGGAACTGTAGTGCGGCGGCTTGGGAGATGACGATGTGCAACTTGCCGTCGTCGTCGACATAACTTTCGTCGAGGTAGGGCTTGCCGGTTGTTCCTGCCATCATTTCGGTGTTGCCCGCGACCATCTCCGCGAAGGCATTGGCATACTCCTCCGGAGATAGGTTCTCGCCGCCGTCAGCGAGCTGGTTGGCTGGCGCACTCGCGATCGCGGCGGGAGCCGAACCGCTGCCGGCAGCTGGCGGGGGGGCGATTGCAGGCTGAGTCTGGGCCCACGCAGCCAGCGGGAGAGCTACAACTATCAGTAGGGCAAAGAAATACCGTTGCATGATGTAATACTAACATTTTCACGCTGAGACTGCGCCATCGATATCTGCGTTATCATTGTGGCCCATGTTCATCCTGGTAACCGGCGGTGCGGGATTCATCGGCAGCCATCTGTGCGAAGCGCTCCTCGAGCGCGGCGACTGCGTCACCGCACTGGATAACTTTGATCCTTGCTACAGCCCGGTGGTTAAACGTCGGAATTTGAAACGCGCGCTTGAATTCGACACATTCAGTCTTGTCGAAGGCGATATTCGCAGCGAAAGCCTGCTTAAAGCGCTCTTCACACGCTGTCGCTTTGATGCGGTAGTGCATCTTGCCGCTCTGGCTGGCGTGCGTGAAAGCCTGGCCGAACCGTTGAAGTTTGAAGATGTGAATGTGCTGGGAACGCTGTGCCTGCTGGAGGCGGCGCGCCTGTATGGGTTGCCGCGGTTTGTGCTCGCGAGTACGAGCAGCGTCTACGGAGTAAGCCCGAATTTGCCTTACCGCGAAGACGATCCGCAGCTTTCCCCTGTTTCAATATATGGAGCGACAAAAATCGCCTGCGAGCAGTACGGCAATGTCTACCACCGTGTCCATGGCTTGCCGGTGGTCAGCCTGCGCTTCTTTACTGCTTACGGTCCGCGCCAGCGCCCGGACATGGCGATCCATAAGTTCGCGCTCAGGATACTCAGCGGTGAGGAACTGCCCGTGTTCGGGGATGGTGGCACCAGCCGGGACTACACATACATAAGCGATATCGTGCAAGGTGTGCTGGCGGCGCTGGATTGCCAGCGCGAGCACGGTGTCTACAACTTGGGTAATAACGTCGCTGTCACCTTGCGGGATGTGATTAAACAGCTTGAACTGACACTCGGGCGGGAAGCGAAAATTAGGTACCTGCCAGAACAGCCAGGCGATCCTCCGCATACTTGTGCGAATATCGACCAAGCCATCCTTGATTTGGGCTACCAGCCCGCTACGCCACTAGCGGACGGCATTGCGGCGTTCACCAAGTGGTTGCTGGCCGACCAGGATGGTTTAAGCCGGCAAGCAAGTTAAAGCCTGGCGCGGCCTAGCGGCACATAGCTTGTCAGGTTGTACTTACCGGTGAGGGGATCGCGTTCGTAAGTCTGCAGGGTTACCCCCCCGCCATCAACATACACCCGGGCTTGGATTTTTTCCAAGTCATCGCTGACGACGAATCCGCCGACATCTTCTCCCGCGAAT
>CAYXMN010000046.1:0-9889 GCA_964465955.1 uncultured Planctomycetales bacterium | reverse complement strand
GCCGCAGCTTCCGGCGGCGTATCTGGTGGCAAATGATGCATTGAGTGTCGTACCGACGATAGTTCGAGCCTAACTTACAGGTTGACTAGTTAAATGTTGGTTGATATTGAATATTTTACTATTCCTTTGCGAATCGAAATAGATAATGATTGGTAGCGGGTGGTGGAGGAGTGCAAGTAATAAGGAGGCTGTCTTGAATAACCCGCCGCTTGTCATTGTGGTTGATGACGAGGCGACTCTGCGTGAGTTAGTCGTCGCTCAACTCAATCCCACTGGTTATCAATTGCGCGCATATCCCAGCGGTGTGGCTCTCTTGCATGATCCTGAAGCGATCCAGGCTGCGGATCTCATCCTGATGGATGTAATGATGCCGGAGCTCGACGGTTTCACTGTCTGTGAGCGCATTCGCGCTGAGTACTCGCGGTTCCTGCCGATCTTGCTGGTCACAGCGCTCGGGGAAACAGTCCATAAGGTTCGCGGTTTGGACGCCGGGGCGGACGATTTCCTGACGAAGCCGACCAACGCCAGCGAACTGCGAGCCCGGGTGCGTGCCCACCTGCGCGCCAAACAGCTGCATGATGAGTTAGAGGAAGCGCACCGTGAGCTCGAGCAACTCGGGGCGTTGCGCGACAACCTGATCAGCATGATTGTGCACGACCTGCGCAACCCGCTCGGATCGGTGTCGATGGCGCTGCAGATGATGGGCACGCCTCCGGATGCCAGCCTGATCGACGAAATCACCTGGCAGCTTACCCGCAATCAAGTAACTTTCGCGTTGGACCTCTGCGAGCAACTACTGAACCTCAGACAGATAGAAAGCGGCCAGATGAAGGTTGAAGTCACCTCGGCTGCACTTGACCAGACCATCGAAGAATCGCTGGAACCTTTGCTGCTGACCGCTGAGATGCGCGAACTAATCGTGGACTCCAAGCTTGAGAGCATGGTCTGGACGACCGATCACATGCTGATCAAGCGGATCGTGATGAACCTGATCAGCAATGCGGTGAAATATAGCCCCAACGGGGAAATCGTCACCATTAGGCTCGCGTCAGAGGATGGCCAGGCGGTGGTCACTGTGTCGGATAAAGGACCGGGCATTCCGCCGGAACATCATGCTAAGGTTTTCGAGCTATTTGGAACGCTGGATGCAGTGCAAGGGATTCCCAAGGTTGGTATTGGATTGGCCTTTGCGAAGCAATCGATCCAATTACTTGGCGGCACGATCAAGGTCGATAGCCAAGTTGGCCAGGGCAGCACCTTTAGAATTGCGATTCCGAATCTTTCGGGATAGGATCGAAGCCGAACAACGTATAGCAGCAGTTGGAGGACGACCCGGATGCCAGAAATCAAAATGTATGGAACAGCCTGGTGCAGGGATTGCGTCAGGGCCAAACGATTCTTGGAAGAGCACGAGTTCGCATATACATATTTGGACATTGACGAGCAGCCAGAACTGGCTGAAGTGGTTGTGGATTACAACATCAAGGCCGGCCTCGGGCCTAAACGGCGCATACCGGTTATTCTGATCGACGAAGCAATACTCTCAGAACCGACTAATGACCAGTTGGCTGACGCGCTGGGAATCAAGCTGTAGGTTAGCCGCGGCGCCCCTCGCCAACCAAGTTGCGGACGATGTTCAGCAACCGGTTTAAATCCACGGGCTTTGTCACACATTCATTCGCGCCATTCTTCAATGCTTGTGTAACGGCTTCAATGTCCATTTTACCGGAGATGAAAATCACTTTGCAGTCTGGGTGTTTAGCCTTAACCTGGAGCAACGTCCCAATTCCATCCAGGCCCGGCATGTCGTAATCGAGGGAGATCAGTTGCGGCCTGAATTGCGCAGCGAGCTCGGCGGCCTTGATCCCAGAATCGCTGGTCCGCACATCATATCCTTGGCTGGATAGGATAGCGCTGAAGTTGCGGAGGAATGGCAGCGAGTCATCCACCAGCATAATGCGCGGACCGCCACTAGTAGATTCAGTATTCCCTGGAAAGCGTGACACCCAGGCCTCCGTTCGCTATTTACAAAGTTTACTCGCGTCTAGCAGTATAACGCGGGACGTGCCATTAATAGGGATTTGTCTCAGGAAATATGCCCAGTGTATAATCTGCCAGCGGGAGTATTTGGTGTGGATACTCTTACAATCTCAACAAGATAGGTGAAACCATGACCGCGATGCTGCAAACCGGCCAAGTCCCTGACCTTACCGTCCATGGGCTGAAAAACCTCGGCCAGGTATTCTACAACCTCAGCAAGCCTGAACTTTACGAGCATGCCGTCCGGCGAGGCGAAGGCGTCCTATCCAGCCATGGGGCGCTGATGTGCGATACCGGCAAGACGACCGGCCGCAGCCCCAAAGACCGCTTCATTATCGACCAGCCCTCGGTGCATGACAAAATCGACTGGAACGACATCAACCTGGCCAAGGACGAAGCGACTTGGGACAGGCTGCACGCGAAGGTTGCCGGCTACCTCAAAGGCAAGGATGTCTATGTCGCCGACGTGTTCTGCGGAGCAGAGAAGAAATACCGCATCGGGGTGCGTGTCATTACCGAAATGCCGTTCCAAAGCATATTCACCCAGAACCAATTCATCAGCTTTGACCAGGCCGAGAACCCGCAGGATTACCGGGCGGACTGGACAGTCATCATGGTGCCGAAGCTGCACACTGACGCTGCCGCGGATGGAGTGCGGAGCGATGTGACGATCATGATAAACCTTGAGAAGCAAATGGTGCTCGTTATCGGCAGCGAGTACGGCGGCGAGATCAAGAAGGGCATCTTCTCGATCATGAACTACCTGATGCCGGTCAAGCACAACGTGATGAGCATGCACTGCTCCGCGAACATCGGCAATAACGGCAAGAGCGCGGTGTTCTTCGGCCTGTCCGGCACGGGCAAGACCAGCCTGTCCGCCGACCCGGAGCGCACGTTGATCGGCGACGACGAGCATGGCTGGCATGACGGCGGCGTGTTCAACTATGAAGGCGGCTGTTACGCCAAGGTGATCAACCTCAGCGCGGAGGGCGAGCCGCAGATCTACCAGGCTTGCCACACCTTTGGAACGGTGATCGAGAACGTCGTGTTTAATTCTGCCAACCGCGTCATTGATTTCGCCGATGGCGGAAAAACTGAAAACACGCGCGCTGGTTATGACTTGCGGATTATCGACAATAGCGCGCCAGACCTGAAAGGGCCGATCCCCAGCGATGTCGTGTTCCTGACCTGCGATGCTTTCGGCGTGCTGCCGCCAATCAGCCGGATGTCCAAGGAACAAGCTAACTACCATTTCCTGCTGGGCTACACGGCCAAGGTTGCGGGAACAGAGGTGGGAGTCAAGGAACCGACAGCAACATTTTCCACATGCTTCGGCGCGCCATTCATGATGCTCCGTCCAAGCGTATACGGCAACCTTCTGATGGAGCGCATCGAAAAGCACGGCTGCCGGGTGTGGCTGCTCAACACGGGCTGGACCGGTGGCGGCTATGGCGTGGGCAAACGCATTAACATCAAATACAGCCGTGCCATGTTGCATGCCGCGTTAGATGGCAAACTCGACAACGTGGAGTCTCTCATCGAGCCGGTGTTTGGCCTGGAGATACCTAAGAGCTGCCCCGATGTTCCGAATAACGTGATGCTGCCATGGCTGGGCTGGGCTGATAAAGCTGCCTACGACGCGGCGGCGGCTAAGTTGGCGGGCATGTTCAACGAAGCGTTCAAAAAGTATGAGGGTACGGTGAAACCTGAAGTAAAAGCTGCCGGCCCGAAGGTTCGGTAAACCAGATAGCGATGACCGAATTGATCAACCGGGGGAGCCTGAGGGCTCCCCATTTTTCTCCGTGAGATTCTCAGGGCAGCAGCATGCTGCGGATTACGGAGCAGCCTTCGCCTGGTTGGTCTGGCGTTCGGTGACATAATGGAAGTGGATCGGCGCGCGTTCCTCCGGATACTGGACGCGGTGGTGGCGCTGTGCTGAAAGTAGGCGCAGGAACGCTTCTTTGACCTTCTTCAGGTCGCCGATGGTCAAGCCACTGGCAATGAGCTGGTATTCCTCGATCTTGTCCGCGAAAACTTTGTCGATGATCGATTCGATTTCCGCCGCATCCGCTCCGGGGTTGGCGCGTGTGACAGCTTCGGTCACATCCGCGAGCATAACGACGCCGCTTTCACGTGAGCGCGGAATCGGGCCGTCATAACTAAAATCGCGTTTATTGGGCAACGGATGCTCTGCCGGGTTGTCCTCGTGTAGCTTGCCCGCCTTGAAATAGAAGTATTTAATGAGATACGAACCGTGGTGTTCGACAATAAAACGGTGCAGCTCAACTGGCAAGCGCTGCTCCTTGGCCATCGCCTGGCCGTCGGTGACATGATCTTTGAGAATCTTAACGCTGGTCTCGGGCGGGAGGCCTTGGTGCGGGTTTTTGCTCAGATCGACTATGTTTTCAGCAAAGAAATTAGGGCGTTTAAGCTTACCGATATCGTGATACAACGCTCCAACCTTGGCGGTCAGCCAGTCACCGTCAATCTCCTTGAGGGCTTCTTCGGTCAAGTCAGCAACCATCAGGCTGTGCGCGTAAGTACCATGGGCTTCACGTTTCAGCCGTTTGAGCAGCTCATTTTCCGCATTGGCTAGTTCGATCAGTTTGTTCGGAGTCAGCTGGGCTGTAAGCGTCTCGACCAGGGGCAGCAAGCCTAGCGCAATCACCGCTGCGGCAAAGCCTGCCACGAATGCGATCGCGAAGATTTCCCAGTGCAATGTTTGCACTGAGGCGAGAATGACTGTTCCCGCCAGCAGCAGGTTGAACAAGCCGGCGACCAAAGCGAACAACACTTGGCGCTGGCGGCGGCATCCCGGAGCGATGAAGACCGGGGGCAACAGCGCGCCGGCGATGGTGAACAGCAGTAGATTCGCGCCGAACCCTAGTGCGGTGCTAATGATGACGCCGAGCAGCAGGCCTAAATACAGCCCCAGCACAGCGTCGTACACCAGCACCACAATCGCCGCCAGGGCGATGATCGCGAACGAAACCCCGAAGTAAAGGTAATTTACTTCGATACGGCCAATCAGCAGCCCGATCAGCAAGAACATTAAAAACAGCAAGCATAGCTGCACAAGCGGTCCGCTGCGCTCCAGCAGGTTAGGTGCGAAGCGCATCAAGTATAAGTACCAGATCAGCAGTGAAGCTAGCAACACAAGGCCCAGCCCGGAGAATCGCAACCACTGCTGCTCCTGGAAATGTACGCGGAGGGCATCGAGTTGTTCCGCTTCCCGCGGGGTGACGGCCTGGCCTTCGGCAACGATCACATTGCCCTTGGCGACTGTGACGGTGGCCATCGCGACTAACGCTTCCGTCGGCCTGGGAGCTGCGCGTTCGCGCAGATTGGGACGCATGAAATAAATATAAGTGTTCTGCGGGTTGAGCGATAGCTCAGCCAAACCGCCTTGTTTCTGTGCGCTGATTTGGGCATCCGTCACCTCGTCGCCCATCGCGGATTCCAGCGAGGCACGGCCTTGGCTAAGGATGGTTTGCAGCCGCTCGTCTTGGAATGAGCGAAGGTTGTTCACGAGCTCCGGCGGCACATGGTATTTCTCAGCTAATCCCGCGATCAGTAATTCCTGGTTCGTTGCTGCGCTAGTTGCCGGTTCGCCTTTGGCAGACCGGGTTTGCCCCGGATGCGCCATGCTAGCTTCATACTCGGCTTCGGCGATCGATTGGCGCAGCTGCGCCAAATCGCTTATGAAGCTGTCGTATTCTGTCAGGACTGCGTCTCTGACCGTCGGATCAATGATCCAGCGAACTTCCCCTGCCGGTGCATTACCTGTCAGTTCATTAAGCAGCTGGCTGTCCGTGTAATCGAATGTGATAGGGGCGAAGACCGTGGACGGGACGACTTGGCCAACCTGAAAATGCTGCGGCCGCAACAACAAGTGGCAATAGAGCAAGCCCATCGCCGCCAAATAGAACAAGCCGAGGATCAGCAAACGCTGCCAAGCGCTGGCGCCATTACCGCCGAGTTTGCGCCACAGTTTCGCGCCTTTAGAACCTCGCATGATGCTCTTTATACCTCAGGTCGGTGAATTACCGTTCCTTTCGCGGTTCTTGCCGGTCTTCGTGCTGGTCATAGGCGTCCACGATGCGCTGGACCACGGGATTGCGCACCACATCCGCTTTTTTAAGTTCACAGATTTTGATTCCCTGTACGCTTTGCAGAATGCGCAACGCTTGTGAAAAGCCGCTAATCTTGGTCGTGTCCAAGTCGACTTGGGTAATGTCGCCAGTTACCACCACGCGGCTGCCGCGGCCCATGCGCGTCAGGAACATCTTCATCTGGCTGTAGGTGGTGTTCTGCGCCTCGTCCAGGATGATGAAGCTGTTGTTCAGCGAGCGCCCGCGCATGAACGCCAGCGGGGCAACTTCCACCACATTCTTTTCCATCAACTTGCGCACTTTATCGAAGCGCAACAGGTCGTGCAGCGCATCAAACAGCGGTATCAAATAAGGGTTCACCTTGTCGTACAACGTGCCGGGCAGGAAGCCCAGGTTCTCGCCGGCTTCAACCGCCGGGCGCGTCAAGACGATGCGGTGAACCCGCTTGCGCCGGTAGAACTCGATGGCGGCGGCGACGGCGAGGTAGGTTTTGCCTGTGCCAGCCGGGCCGTGGCACAACACGACCTCATTGTTCTCCATCGCGTCGAGATACGCTTCCTGCCCCGGAGTTTGCGGGCGGAAATGAGGCAGGTGCATCAGCAGGCCGTCGCCGTTGGCCAGCGCTTCCTGCGTCTCGAGGATATCCTCCACCGCTTCCTCGGTGAGGTGCCCTTGCTTGCGGATGCTCTGGATGAATTGCTCCAGCAACCGGCGCGCGCTCGCCACCTCCAAATCTTCGCCGGAGATGAACATGTCCAAGCCCTTGGCGTAGATCTTGACGTGGAAGCGCTCAGTTAGCAGGCGCAGGTTAGTATCGAAATCACCAAACAGCTCCTGCATCTCCTCACGGTTGCGGAGCTGGATCGAATCGGTCGTTAAAATCGCTGTTCCTCGCTTGGATTAGTCATCCTCGCCCGTATTCTACCAAACAGGTATCAGGGCAGGATAAACCGCACATCCAGCAATATTATACCTAATATTGTTGCCTTACTAATCTCATCCTGCTATGCTAAACGGCTGATGTTAGCTCCCTGGGAAATTCTGGCGCGGCGGTTCACGGACATGTGGCGCGCGCTGCCGGACGGCCGGGGGCTGAGTCGCGTTACTGATCTGCGCAACTCCGGGCTGTTTTTCTTCCTCCACTGGTTGTGGGGCGAGGAGCAGGCTATGTGGCGCGGAGGCCAGGCGCAGCGCGGGGGCCGCGGGCAATACGCGCCAATCTTAATCATCACCGAAACCACCACGCGTGCGCAGCGGATGCAACAATTCCTGCAGACCATTGAGCGCTTAGTGGCGGATCGCGAGCCGAAACCGCTGGAATATACGGTCTTCCCCGACTTTGAGCCGCAAAACCTGTTTGAGTTCACCGATCCGCCGGTGGATATCATCGATCAACGCAACCAGGTGCTTGACGGCCTGCGCCAGGGCACGGTCAAGGCGGTCTGCACCAGCCTCAAGGCTTGTCTGCGCCGCCTGCCTGAGCCGGATGAATACTATCAGCGCAAACTCGAGCTCGCACCCCTTACCCCGCCGGCTGGAGTTGAGCCATTCCCGCATCCCAGCGCCGAACTTCCGCTGGCGCGCATCAACCGGGATGAACTGGCGCGGCGCTTGGATGAGCTGGGCTATCACCCGGTTTCCACGGTGACCGCAGCCGGTGAATACGCGGTCCGCGGCGGCATTGTCGACGTGTACCCGCTGGGCGAGGACTGGCCGGTACGCATCGACCTTTTCGGCGACGAGATCGACACGCTGACGCAGTTCGACCCCGCCACCCAGCGCAGCACCGCGCCGGTCGCAGGCGTGCGCATTCTGCCGCACTCGCCGTACCAAGCGCACTTGGGCCAGCCCGGTGTGCTGGACTGGATCAATGAGCAGTGGGAAGCCTATCTCGACGAATACAAGGAAGTGCTTAGCAAGAGCGTGCTGGAGCGCGTAACGGAGGTCGCCACCACCGATTTGGACAAGCTCAGCGCGGGAGCGCTCTCGCCGCGCGCTGGCTGGTATTACTACGCCACCGCCAGTGACGATACGACGTTGTTTAACTATTTGCCCGAGGGCACGCGAGTGCTGGTGCATGAGGAAGGATTTGTCGAGAGCGAAACTTTAAGCTACTTCCGCTTCTGGGATAAACGGTTCCATGACTGGCAGCGCAACGGCTTGAGTTTCCTTGGATTTGACGAGATGTACCTTAAACCGGCGGGTAACATCACCGAGCTGCTCGCCGGGCTGGTTGATGGCAAACTATGCCACACCGTGGGCCACGATCGCGTCGAAACAGCGGTTCCGAAACTGCGCCCACTCCTCACCAGCGCGTTCGGCGACCCCCAGGGTGATAGCGTGCCGTACGCCAGCGCAGGCTTTGATAACCCGGCCACCGGCAAATGGGGGACGACGAAGCTTGCTGAAACCGTGAGGGCGATGAAGCCGGTCGTGGCGGAGCAGCGCTCGTTGGCGGCGAAAGTTGACCGCCCGGTGACGATCTTGAGCCAGTTCAGCGCTCGCCTGCGCGAGGTGCTGCATGACGAGGGCTTGTATCCCGAAGTCGAGAACGCGATCCTGCCCGGCGGATTCACCATTCCGCTGCCTGGCGGCGCGGAGTGGACGCTGGTCACGGACGTCGAGGTTTTCGGCGAAATCAGCGAAGTGGCGCCCGCTCCCGTGCGGCGCTATCGCACCGATTCGGTTAAACGCGCCGATGAGCTCAGCCCCGGCGACTACGTGGTACATATCGATTATGGCATCGGGCGATTCGCTCAGCTCACCGACCGTAAACAGGGCGGGGTGATTAAGACGTTTGTCGAAGTCAATTATGCCCGTGGCGAAAGGCTATATGTGCCGGTGGACCAGCTCGATCGCCTGCGCCGTTATAGCTACGATGGCACCGATCCGGCACTGAGCCAGCTGAGCAAGGATGCCTGGCAGAAGACCAAGCAGAAGGTGCGCGAAGACACGCTTGAGTTGGCCAAGCAATTACTGAGCCTGTACAAGACGCGAGTGACAAAATCAGGTATTGCCTTTGGCCAGACCACCGTCTGGGAGGAGGAGTTCGCCGAGGGCTTCCCCTACGACTTGACCGAGGATCAACGTCAGGCTTGGCTTGAGGTGGAAGCGGACATGGAGGCGTCGAAGCCGATGGAGCGGCTGCTGGTCGGCGATGTGGGCTTCGGCAAGACTGAGATCGCGCTACGCGCGGCGTTCAAGGCGTGCGTGGATGAGCGCCAGGTGCTGGTGCTCTGCCCGACCACGGTGCTCGCGGATCAGCATTACCACACCTTCTCGCGGCGCTTTAAGCCGTTCCCATTCCGCGTCGGTTTGCTCAGCCGTTTCCAAAGCGTCGCCGAGCAGCGCGACGTGGTGGAACGGCTCAACGAGGGACGGATGGATGTGGTGATCGCCACCCATCGCGGGCTCAGCAAGGATGTGCAGTTCCAACGGGTGGGCCTGCTCATTATCGACGAGGAGCAACGCTTCGGGGTGAAGCAAAAAGAACGGCTCAAAATGCGCTTCCCCGATATCGACGTTCTCGCGATGAGCGCTACACCGATTCCGCGCACTTTGCACATGTCGCTGATGGGCCTGCGCGATATCAGCTTGATTGAAACAGCCCCCATCGCGCGTAAGCCTGTATCCACTTATGTCGGCGAGTATGACGACGTAATGGTGCGTGAGGCGCTGCTGCGCGAGCTAGGGCGCGGCGGCCAAGTGTATTACCTGCATAATCGAGTGCAGGATAT
>CAYXMN010000045.1:0-16713 GCA_964465955.1 uncultured Planctomycetales bacterium | reverse complement strand
TGAAGGGAACGGGCTACTATACCGCCTCAGTGACCGTGGACAATGCGTATGGCGAGCCGCATTTCTTTCCTTTCAATCTCTCGGTGAACTAACTCCAGTCGTAGAACTTACGGCCAACCGGTGGCCAAGCCGGACAGCGGGTATAATCTTCGTCCCGTCGGGCAGTAGCGCAGTCCGGTTAGCGCACCTGCTTTGGGAGCAGGGGGTCGCCAGTTCGAATCTGGCCTGCCCGATGTCCGTTTTCTTCTTCACGGCCTAACACCACAATCGCAGCTGGCGTGCTATTATTAGGAAAATTCCCTAGTTTGGGGTGCTCAATGCAACCGGTCATCCGCTTCGTTCGCCTGGCTTATGCGATTACCATAACTGCTTTATTGGTATTCACCGCTGCTTGCTCTGGCGGACATGGTTCACCAACTGAGAATGCAGCAGGCACACTGGCCTCTGGCGGCTCTGGCCAATCGATGCCTTTCGCGGACCTGTTAGCTTTGGATTACATCCATACCGTAAGCATGCGCCCCGCGACCGAGTTGGACAATCCGCCGCGCGGGATGAGTAGCGCGCTTGGCAAACCGCCGGCATTGCCGCTGGCCATCGCTACTGTGCGCCAGGCAAGCTATGCTGCGGCAGATCTGATTAAAACTGGCGATGGTTTCGATAAGACGCTACCCTTTGCCAACACCGCTGAGAGCGGCAGTGCCGCGGCATTTACTCCGGCCAGTACCGGTGAGTTTGACGGCTTGGCGTATTGCATATACCGCTTCCCGCTGGATGGCTATGGCGCGAACCCGGATAACCTGTCCAGCATTGGGTTCACCTGGGACACGGAGCCAGCGGATCTGAGCAATTTCTATGTGGGCGTGGCGAATTACGCGGAGTCGCACTGGGCATGGTATGCCGGGCCTGCGGATCGCGTGCTCACGCTGGACAGTTTTGACGGGATGTATTACCCCAACGGTGATCTGCTGGTGGCGGTGGCCGTGACTGGCGCAAGTGAGACTCCTGCGCTCGCGGAAATAACCATCGGCATAGAGGAAGTCCGCGCTACCGGTGATGAGACGCCAGATACGCCTCGACCAGATGTACCGCCTTTGCCAGAGCCGCCAGGCGGCCTGCCGGCGAGTTGCGATCTCTCACCGGAATGCAGCGTGGTTAACGACCAGCAGTGGTGGCCGTCGTGCACTTGCTTCGCCAACGGCGACAGCGTGTTCAATTTCGAGCTGAGCCAGGTGTATGGTGATTACGGCTGGGATCTCTCGAATGCATTCAACCGCATCAGCCCCAAGCATATGTATGTCATTAGCGGCGAGTTCCAGGGCTTCCACCCGCCGGGCCCGCCGCCGCTGCAGGGGCGTTACTACGACTGGGACCCCAAGCCGCTCTGGGATTTCGGTAACGCCACGGAATGGAACGTGCCTTACAACATGTCCTATGACAAGCTGTGGGACGCTGAAGCCGGGGCGGACGCAGCGCTGCTGCAGATCGACGCCTTTAACTATGTCCCCACGGATACGGCAGAGGGTCTCACTGGCGCCAAGACCATTCTCGCTGTGCAGCACAAAATACTGCTGATGCGTACCGATCTTGATCAAGCGTTCGGGCATATCACGCCTGGTACGGTTTGGGAATATACCGGGCCGTCTACTGGCGGGCATGCGATGGCGGTGGTGGGTTATGACGACGCCAAGCAAGCATTCAAGGTGCGCAATAGCTGGGGCGCGGACTGGGGTGAAGCCGGCTATTGCTGGATCGGTTACGACACATTTCTCAACCCGGACCCGTTTGTGGTGTGCTGGACCATCCGGGAGGATTTCGATCCAGCGGTAGTTGAACGCTTCTGCGGTACAGCCCCGCCCTTGCCTCCGCCCGCCGGGCTTGACGCCAGCGACGGGCGAGCCTTTGGCGCGGTGCGCGTGAGCTGGGAGGCCGTCGGCGCCGCCACGGGTTACCGCGTCTACCGCGACGACCCGGAGTCAGCACCGGTAGCGGAGTTGGGTACGGAACAAACCTGGATCGACAATGGCCTCAGCGACGAGTTGAGCCATGCGTACTGGGTTAGCGCGATGAACGGCGGCGACGAAAGCGCGCTGGCCGGCCCGGACTACGGGTATGCGCTGGGCGATCCTGAGCGCGGCGATTGGCATGCCCTCGGGCGCGACAGCCGCGGTTCGCGGCAGAGCCCGTTCACTGGCCCGCCGTTACTGCCCGCACAGGAAGGCTGGCGCTATGCGGTGGATGGCAGCTCCAGTTCGCGGGGTTTCTACCCGATCGTGCAAGGGGATGGCTCGGTCTTGGGCTGGCATGACGACATGCTGATTGGTGTTGATCCCGACACGGGCGGGGAAAGATGGAACATTACCTTGCCCGATGCCATCAGTGGCGCAGTGCTGGGAGCGGACGGGACGATCTACGCGACGGTGCGCGGCAGCGGTGAAAACAAGCTTCACGCTTATAATCCCGACGGTTCGGAGAAGTGGGTATCCTCCAATCTCGCGAATGACGGCTTAAGCGCGCCTGTTCTCGGCGCGGACGGCACGATTTATTTTGGCACGGACCAGGCGCTGGGCGTGTCGGCCAAGGTCCTGGCATATATTGATAATGGCGCCAGCACCACCGAGAAATGGTCCTACGGCATGGGTCCCTCGCGGGTCTTCAACGTGCTGGTGGGGCCGGATGGACATGTTTACGCCGTGGTATCGGATGGTAATGAAGACTATAAGCTCGCCTGCTTGAGCGATGACGGCAGCAGTGCAGCGCTGGTCTATGCTACGACGCCAGCCAATGGTACCGCCACCACCGGAATGGACATCCTGTGCGTGCTGGCGAATAACGTCGCGATTGTGAACACCGTGGAGAGCGAGCTGATCGCGTACAACTCCGACGGCAGCCTGCGCTGGACTGCGCCACCCACCGGCGACCGGTTCTATATCGCCGGCGAACGCAGCGACGGCACGATCATTGCTTGCACCTGGGACAAACTGTACGCTTTCAGTGACACTGGGACGGCGGCCACCCAGCTCTGGGCCTCGGCTCAGCTTGAGGGCATCAAGTCGATGGCGCTCGGGGCTGATGCGAAGATCTATTTAGCGTACTACTACAATCCCGGCGGTGTGCCGTACCGCGGCGTATATGCGCTCAACAGTGACACCGGGGCGGTGCTATGGGATTTCCGGCCAACGCCGACAGCCTATGGTGAATCAGGCTCGCTGGCAATCGGAGAACTGGGCGAGTTGTTCGTGGGCCATGCCGCCGGCCTGTTCTGCCTGCCGTAGGCGCGGCGTGATGATTTGACTTGCTACCTTGGGTGAGCAGTTGTGAGCTTCGAGCTGTAACGAGCCTAGGCTCATAACGCCGCAAGCAGCGCGCGAGGCCGAGGCCGTGTAAGCGCCGCTCATATACTCAGCGTAGTTCTATTTCGTCTGATAATTGTAAGCTCGCAAGATCGTGTCGCATTTGAACATGCGGCAATAATTCGCATTGCGTGCAGGTAGTTCGACGGCACCGGTGGGGTCGGGCAACAGGACACCTGTATGGAGTGAGGCGCCGCGGTGCTACTCCGGCAGTACGCGGGCATCGCCCAGCTCGAAGCCGTACACGAAAACGCGGTTGCGATCCTGGTGCTTGGACTGCTAGAGCGTCTCAGCGGCGTGCTTGAACAGTTCCTCCGCGGTTGTCATGCCGCTCTCCGTGCTGGCCCCGCCGGCAGTTAGCTTCTCTGAACCAGAGCCAGGCAGCATACCTGATGAGGCTGCCCATATGAGATACATACCCCATAAGAATTCGGTGCGGCGCAGATCAGCCTCCCGCTAATCCTGGGCTGCAGGATTGAATGCTGCGCGGTTTAAGACTGAGGCGGGGACCTTAGTAGATCCCGAAGACCGTCATGTAGGCGCCTACATAAACGATGCCTTTATCGCTGATCGCCGGCGTCGAATCTGTGGGATGTAAAGCGTGGATGGCTTGCCAGACCGGCGGGATGGCTCCATGATGGTACATCGACAGATAACCATCGTCGGAAGTCATATAGATGTTTTGGTCCGAGTCCATGATCGGTGACGACCTTGTTGTGCTTAGCGGCACTGGTTTTTCCAACGTACCGTAGTCCGCGTCAATGCCGATCAGTTTAGTTGCAGTACGGAAGATCACTATTCTATCAAGGGTCATCAGTGCGCTTGTTCGCACATCACCGCACATGTATTCCCACATCTTTTTCCCATTCGAATCGAAGGCGTAAAAACCTTTCCCGCTACCAATGAATACCTTGTTCATATCGTCGATCAAAGGTGAAGCGACAAAGCCATCCGCTGGGAACGTTCCACCAATACCGTAACCCCATTTGAACGATCCATTACTGTCGAGCCATAATACATATCCCTCAGTAGTTCCAAAGCAGATCGAACCATCATCGGCAATGGCGGGAGTGCCAATTACCTGCTCATCTTTGCAGCCTGTCAGAATTTTATCTATTTGATTGCCGTTGGGATCGAGAACCAATATATAGGAGTTCACGTCATCTATCGCACAAACATAGATATTGCCAGTACTGCTCAACACAGGGCTGCATGTAGGCTGAAGATTATCTATACCCCATTTGACTGACAGGTTTGGGTACAATGCATAAAACCCTTCGAATCCCAGTCCGTCAGCGCAGATATAGATTGTTCCGTCCTGTCCAATTGCAGGTGAAAATAGAAACTCATTCGCGGACGTGAGTGTTACCTTCACGTGCAGTGTGTAATCCAATCTATACAGGTTATGCCCGCAATTAATGAATACATCTCCGTTATCTGCGATAACTGGCGATGAGGAAACAGGCGCGGTTACAGAGAACATATATGCGTTGACTGTGGATTGTTGGGGACCGAGGTATATGCTTTGTCCATTGTGTTGATGGTCACGATTGATCATATACCAGTCTCCGGCATGGATCGGATCCCACATTCCAGCAACTGCATAGGCGATGTCTGAGTCTCCATCATCATCCGTGACCTGGACCCGGATTAACATGTTGTCGCCCGAAGGATAGTAATTCGAGGTTGTGGGAGTACTGCCAGAACTGGCCTCAAACATATAATCGCCGTCAAGATCCCAGAGATAACTGACGATTTGTCCATCCGCATCAGTGCTGGTTGAGGCATCGAAAAACACTGTCAGCGGTGTCTGCCCATTCTGGGGATTGACCACCAGCGCCGCTTCCGGAGGCAGGTTATCGCCAGAAGTCACTTTGATGTCGAGCTCCGCCATTGCTGCCTGGCCGTCGTCATCTGTGATCTGTACCCACGCCTGATAGTTGCCCGCCTCAGCGTATATGTGCGTGGCGTGGGTTGAGGCGCCTGAGTCAAATTCCCAGCGGCTTTCAGCTATTCCATCCCATTTCCACTTACACTGCACAATACTGCCGTCAGGATCACTGCTTGCCGAGGCATCGAACTCCACCGTCAGCGGCGCCTCCCCCCTGACTAGGTTGGCGGAAAGCTTCGCGGTTGGCGCAAGCGGTGCAGGCTCTTCAATGATCCGGCGTAGCGCCTCGCGGCGGAAGTCGTTGTCATTCCCGTTTCTTTGCCATGGCGCGAAAATGCCAGTAGCTGGTCTGGGATGACTCGCAGCTTGTGCATCACTACCAAGTAGGATGCCGCCTGGGCTAGGGGCAAGTTGTGTCCCGCCAGTAATGCATGCCATGCAGAAGACAAAAATAAGTAGACGCCTCCAGGAGCGCAACATGGTTTTCTCCTCAGAAAGCTAATTTAAAAAGTGATTACTCTCGTTCTCTGTTCTATCAAGTATAAGACCAAAACGCTAAACGTTACAACCGGGCTCCATCCAACATGAAGTCAGCATCCTGAGGTTCGCGGGGCCGGAGTGCTGCGCCAGAGAGAACGTAGCAGCTGCGGCGGCAGCGCACACCAATCCTATAAGCATGGTCGCGAAAACCACGGCGGGGATTAATGGAAGGTAGCCGCCGCTTACTCCGGCAGTACGCAGGCATCGCCGAGGTTGAAGCCGTGCACGCTGACGCGGTTGCGCCCGCCGTGTTTGGACTGGTACAGCATCTCGTCGGCGTGTTTGAGCAGCGCTTCCTCGCTGGCGATTTCGCTCTCCGTGCTGGCGCCGCCCACGCTGATCGTGATCCCGCGCGGCAGCTGCTTTTGCGCGGCCAGCTCCAGCGTCTCCTGCTCGACCTTGCGCCGGATGCGCTCGCCGAAGCTCCAGGTGCTGGCCTGGCTGGCGTAGGGCAGGATCACGCAGATCTCCTCGCCGCCGAAGCGCGCGGGCGTGTCGTCGCGCCGGACCGCGGCGGAGATGATCGCCGAGACGCTTTTGAGCGCCATGTCGCCCACGTCGTGGCCGAAGTCGTCGTTGACTCGCTTGAAATGGTCGATGTCGATCATCAGGAAGCCCAGCGGGTAGTCGTAGCGCCCGGCGCGGAAGAATTCCTCGGCGAGCTTGTCCATCAGGCTGCGGCGGTTGAGCAGCCCGGTGAGCTGGTCGGTGCGCGCCATCACGGACAGCCGGTGGTTTAAGTCTTCCGTTTCGCGCAGCAGCATGTCGTTGGCTTCCAGCGCGCGGCGCAGGTCGCGGTTTAAGCGCTCCTGCTCGGACTGCGCCGTTTTCAGCGCGGTGATGTCGTTGCCGACGGAGAGGATCGACACGAGCTTGCCGTCCGCGCTGTAGATCGCCTGGTTGGTCCAGCTGATCCACACGTTGGAACCGTCCTTGCGCGTGTTCTGGTTCTCGTTGTTGATGTAGCGCGCGGGGTGCTCCACGATGTTTTCGAGCATCTCGTGCAGTGTGTGGCCGCCGTTGCCGGTATTGGGGATGATCGTGCCCACCATGTTGTTCCCGGCCAGCTCACCCGGCGCGAAGCCGAGGAAGCGTTCGCCGAAGCCGCTGATGAATTCGATGATGAACTTGCCGTTCCAGCGCAAGACAATGCTGTTGACGTTCTCGATCATCTCGCGATACAGATCGCAGGATCCGGTGGCCGGCGGCGTTGGCGTCTCAGGACGGTCGTCGTGCATCGCTTCTCCTTACTGCCCTATTTTACTGCCCTTCCGCGTTGCATTCCGGTAAAATGCTAGTTCGCGCGCCCGTAGCTCAGGGGATAGAGCACCTGCCTTCTAAGCAGGGGGCCGTTGGTTCGAATCCAACCGGGCGTGCCAGCCTAATCTTAAGTCCAGCCGCCGCCGCGGGCGTGGGCGGCGCGCCGGCGAAATAATCCTGCACCAGCCTGTATAACATGTATCAAGCCCTTGGGCCAAAAACCTCGCGGAGCATTTAATGAAGTTCATTATCGGTTTCCTGTTTGGCGGCGCTAAAATCCAGCCCGGCGGGGCGGAACTGGGCCTGCTGATCCTGCGCCTCGGCGCGTTCGGCATCATGGCGCTGGCCCACGGCTGGGGCAAGCTGCCGGTGCAGCAGGGCTTTATTGACGGCGTGGCGGCCATGGGCTTGCCGTTCCCGCTATTTTTCGCCTGGGCCGCCGCGCTCAGCGAATTCGCGGGCAGCCTGCTCGTGGCGTTGGGGCTGTTCACGCGTCCGGCGGCGCTGTTGGTGGCGTCCACCATGGGCGTCGCGGCGTTCATCACGCATGGCGCGGACCCGCTGGAGAAAAAGGAGCTGGCGCTGCTCTATCTCGGCATCGCGCTGGTGTACCTCTTCCTTGGCGCGGGGCGGTTCTCGATCGACGCGCTGATCCGCAAGCGCGGGTAAGTGAGGGTAGCCGCGGCTTCCCCTGCCGCAGCAGGCTACTTCACGTCGAGGTCTTTGAGCACCCAGCGCCCGTCACGCTGTTCGACGTACTGCGCCACGCGCAGTTGCGCCTGCTTGAGAAACGCCTGGCAGTGGCGCACGAGCTGCACGCCCTCCTCGAATTTGTCGAGCATCCGCTCCAGCGGCAACTCGCCGCGTTCCAGCTCGGCCACCAGCGACTCCAGCCGGGTGAACGCTTCCTCGAAGCCGGGCGCGTCAGCAGCTGGTGGCACAGGCGCCCCGCCTGCGGAGGGCGGCGTGGCCTTGGGCTTGGCGGGGGGCTTGGCGGATTCCGCCGCCGCACTCTGGTCCGCGCCAGGGCGCGGCGCACTGGGTTGGTCGGTCTCGGGCGCCATTTTGTCATCCTCCGGGCCAGCAAACAAGTCGGCGGGCATGCGGATTATTGTAAGCGACGCGGACGTAGGGGCGAAGCCATGCTTCGCCCGCTGGGAGCCCGGTCCGCGGGCCGGCGTGGATTGCCGGGCTGGAAGCCCGGCCTACTCAAACTGAGGATTCACCCCTTTCCTATACAGCTCGGCCGCCGTGGGTCCACGATCCACGGTGTCTAGCCTGCGGGTCGTGGACCCGCAGCTACCGTTAGACCTCCCAGCAGGCCGCGCCGTGTTCCGGCGCGCCGTGCCAGTCTGGGTACGCCTCTGCGCAGCGCGCCGTCGCCAGCGGGCAGCGCGGGTGGAAGCGGCAGCCTGCCGGGAACGCGCCGGGCTGGGGCGGGCTGCCGGGGATACCGGTAAGCTCATCCTGCCCCCCGGCCACCGCGGGCAGGCTGGCCAGCAAGCCGCGGCTGTAGGGATGGCGCGGCTTGGCGAAGAACTGCGCCGCCGGGGCCTGCTCCACGATGCGCCCGGCGTACATCACCAGCACGCGCTGGCAAAGCTGGGCCACCACGCCGAGATCGTGGGTGATCAGCAGCACGGCCAGCCCCCGCTCGCGCTGCAGGCGCTTAAGTTCCAGCAGAATCTGCGCCTGGATCGTCACGTCCAGCGCGGTGGTCGGCTCGTCGGCGATCAGCAGCGCCGCCGCGCGGGCGAACGCCTGGCGCCCCGTCAGGCCGTGGTGGCGCGCCAGCGCTTCGCCGATCTGGTAGTCCAGCCGTAGCAGCGGGTTGAGCGCGCTTAAGGGGTCTTGGAACACCAGCCCGATCTCGCCGCCGCGCACCTTCAGCAGCTCGTGCTCGCTCAGGCGCAGTAAGTCGCGCGCCGGCCCGCCCGCCGCGTGCCACAGCGCCGCGCCTCCGATCCGCGCGCCGGGCAGCTCGCGCGTCAGGCCCAGCAGCGTGAGCGCGGTCAGCGACTTACCGCAGCCGCTTTCCCCCACCAGGCCGACGCACTCGCCGGGCTGCAACTCGAACTCCACGCCGTCCACCGGGCGCAACGCTCCGCCGGTGCCCGGCAGTTGCAGGGAGAGATCGCGCACGGTGAGCAGCGGCGGCATCAGCTCGATTATAAATCCAGCGCGTGCGTCATAATAGGGTGATGCGGATGCTGGCGCTGCTCGCGGGCTGGCTGCTGGCGGCGGCGCTGGCCGTCGCGGCACCGGCGTCCGCGCCCGTCGGCGAGCTGGGCCGCGACTGGTTCTCAGCCACCCTCGAGGCCGGTTACGCCGGCTACGCCTTCCCCCTGGCTGAGCCGGCCCTGGCCCGCGCCGTGATGGCGGACTCCGGGCTGGCCTGGCAAACCGCCTTCGACCACAGCACGATCCCGGTGCGGCTGGCGATCAACCACCGCCGCGGGACGGCCTTCCGCGGGCGGGTCGAAGTGGCTGCGCCGTTTGCCTATCCGCTGGAGGAGGATGCGGCGCAGCGCGGCTCACTGACCAGCGCCGAGTTCATTGCCCCGCCGTCCGTGCCCACCGACGTGGTGCTCGCGCCGCGCGCCTGCCCGCCGGTCGCGCCGGGCACGCCGGTCAAACTCACGGTGCGGCTCTACCAGGCAGGTGTGAGCCAGCCTTTGTTCACCCAGGAAGCCGAGGTGATCCAGCTTGAACCGGCGCATCTGTATTCGCTGTCCCTCGACGCACCCAGCCAGGAGATTGTGCACCAGCGGATCAACGCGGAGAACCGGCTCGGGCTGGAGCCGCCCTTGGCCGGTGATAAACGCGCGCCGCTGATCGCGCCGGAGCTGCTGGCCAGCCACCATTACATCCTGCCCGAGGACCACCGCCAGCTCACCGGGCTGCCGCTGGCGGCCGGCCAGTTCGCCTTCGTGCTGGCCGATGCGGAAGCGGTGCGCACCTGGAGCGAGGCGGAGCAGCGCGCGCTGGCGCAGTACCTGCTCGGCGGCGGGCAGTTGTGCCTGTATCACGCCGCGGGCGCCTGGCTCGGGCTGGACCTCTCCGCGGGGGCGCAGAGCGCGGGCCGGGGCAGCCTGCTGCCGGTGGCGGGGGACCTGGCCCAGGCCCAGTCCGCGGTGCAGCACTGGCTCGAAGGGGAGCTGACCGAACTGGTGCTCTGGCTCGGCGGCGCGGCGCAGGGCGCAACCCTTGATTTACCGGGGCCGCTGCCGCGCCTGGCCCGGCTGGAGTCGCTGCTCGACTTGTACGGGCCGGCGCAGCAGGACGGCGAGGTGCTGGCCCGGCGGCCGGGCTACCTGCACCCCGTGTTGTTTTATCGCGAAACCTCGCGCCAGGACGCGCTGGAACCGTGGGACTATCCCGAGTTCCTCTCCGCTTCAACAGAGACCTTTTTCAACAACGCCAACCTGCGCGGCTTCGACCGGCTGCGCCAGGGTCGGCGCTTCCCTCCGCTGGCAGAACTTGCCGCGGCGGCGCGTCCGGCGTGCGGCACGTTGTGGCTGATCGCCGGGCTTGCCGCCCTGCCCGCGCTGCTGGCGGGCTTTAACCGCCGGCGCGCCTGGCTCTTCCTGCTGCCGGGCTTGGCGGGGACGGGCCTGGCCCTGCACTACTGGCAGGCCGAGCCGCAGATTCGGGAACAGCCGCTGGGGCTGGCGGTCTATGACCTGGCGGCCAACCTGCCCGGCGCCGCCGTCGCGCGCGAACTCCAAGCGCTCCAGTTAGGCCAGCGCGGCGCGGCGCGGCTTGAGCTAACGCCGGGCGCGCTGCTACGCCACATCGCCTGGCAACCGCCGGGGGATTGGAGCTGGCACGCGGCTGCGGACGGCGCGCGCTGGCAAGGCGCCGGCGGCGGTTCCTTCGCCGCGGTGTCCACCACCGCACCCGTCGCCGCGCCGGACCTGCCGGTCAGCCTGGCTTTAAGCCGGGGTGCGGCGGGGCGCTGGCGGCTGACCCTGGATACCTCCGCGCTGGCCCCGGAGCAGCGCTGCTTCCTGCTCACCCCGCTGGGCTGGCAGGTCATTCCCGGCGGCAGGGCGCAGGTGGTCTGCGAAGTTGAGTTGCCGCAGATGCCCTTCGCGCCGGGTTTGGAGCGCCTGCGGGCCATCCGCCGGTTCCTGGCGGCGCGGACCGCCGCCGCTCCAAATAGCTGGCAAACAATCTATGACCGCTCCAGCGATCTGGCGCTGGCGGAAGCCGCGCTGCCGGGCGGCCCGTTTGGACCGCCAGCACCGGCCGGCCTGGAACAGCTTGGTTGGGCCGGGCTGGTGCAGCAACCGGCCGGCCTGCGCGGAGTGAATTGGCACGAGGCGGTGCTGATCGCACCGTTGCCCGGCCCGGCCCCGGCTCGCACCGCCCGGTTCGTGCGGTACAGCCTGCCGCTGGAGGCGCCGCGATGATGCCGCCCGCCCCGCGCTTTCCCGCCAGTTCCCAGACCGGCAGCGCCGCCGGCTTGGGGCTGATCTGGCAGACGGCGCTACGCTGCGCGCTCTGGCTCGCGCTGCTCAGCACAGCCATCGGCCTGGCGTGGCGGTTAACCGGTGCCGCGCCTGATCTGGCGCTGGCGTTGGACGGCGCGGGCCTGGCGTTGTGGTTCACGGCCTGGCCGCTCGCCGGAGCGCTCGCGCAAGCGCGCGACCGGCAGGCGCGCCACGGCGGCAGCCCGCTGCTGCGCTGGCGTGAGCGCGTGGCCACGGCGCTGCATCTGTGGGCGGCAGGCTTGGTGCTGGCTCCGGCCTGCGCGGGCCTCCTGCTGGGATTTGACGGCGCCGCGCGGCTAATGCTGCTCGAAACGCTCGATCCTTACACCATCCCCCTGCCCGTCGCCTGGTTTTGCCTGGCGGTGCTGTTCCTCGCCGGGCCGCCCGCCGTGGCGCTGGCCACGGTGCTGTTGCTGTGGCTCAAGCGCGCGCTGGGAGCCTGGGGCGGGCTTTACGCCTGGACCGCGCTGGCGCTGCTCGCCCATTTGCCGCTGCTGGCCGGTGCGGACGCCGCGCTGCTCAACTGGACCGGGTTGCGGCTGACGCCGCTGGGCTTGCCCCTGGCCCTGGCGTTGCCGCACGAGCCGCCGCTCCGCTCCTATCCGCTGGGCTTGGGCCTGGGGCAATACGCGGCGGACCTGCTGCGCTATTTCACCAGCAGCACGCAAGTCGCCGGGCGTTATGTCTATTTGGAAACGCTGCTGCAGCGCGCGGTGGCCGGGCCGGGCCTGGCGCTGCTCGGTGCGTGCCTAGGCTATCTGGCGCTCCGGCGGGTGCCGCAGCCCAGGCTGGTGTGGCGCTGGCAAGCGCCGTGGGCCGCCGGGCTGAGCCTGCTCGCCGCCGGGCTGGGGCAGGGGGCGCTGACGGCGGGCTGGCTCGCCCAGCCGGGTCTGCGCTTTCCCGCCCCGCTGCTGGGCGTGTTCACCGCGGGGATCGCCATGCTCTGGCTGGCCCAGGCCCTGGGTTACATGATCGATCCGCGCCGCCCGCGCCCCGGCTGGCTTGACGCGGCCTGGACGCTGCTCGCGGCGGCGGGCTGGCTGGCGCTGACGATGCCGCAATTGGCGGCGGGGCAAGCCGGCTTGGTGGAAGCAGCGGCGCTGGCTGGGTTGGCGGCTCTGCTCGCGCTGCTGGGCCAAGCACTGCTCGCGCAACTGGCCGGCGGCGGCGGCTGGCTGGCGCTGGCGCTGGGGCTGACGCTGACCGTGCCGGTGGGGCCCGGCGGCTCGCTGTGCTATTCGCTGCTGGGCTGGCTGAGCAGCGCGTGGACCGCACCCTCCCCGCCGGTGGGCGTGTTCGCCGCCACGGCGGCGCTGATTTTGCTCACACTCGCTTTGTGGTCCTGGCCGCAGAGACAGCGGCGGGCTATGCCCAGCCCGCCGGGCATAGGGTAAGATACTGCGCCCATGGATAATGTGCTGCCTGTGCGTAAAACTGGCCTGCTGTGGACGCTGGTAATCAGCGCCGTGGTGGCCGACCAGCTCACCAAGGCGTGGTTCGTGTATAAACTCGGCACGCACCAGGCGGCGGACTTTCTAAGCTTCCTCTCCGGCTATTTCACCCTCTGGGCGGGATTCGGCGACACCACCGCGGTAGTGCAGAACTACTTCCCCTTCGGCCCGCCGCTGCCCATCCTCGAACGCTGGATCCAGTGGAACCTGACCACCAACACCGGCGCGGCCTGGAGCCTGTTCGCGGGCAACAGCTTCGCGCTGAGTTTCGTCAGCCTGATCATGGCGGCGGTGCTGTATATCTTCTGGCGCCGCAGTTTCAGCCGCCATACCGCGATGACCTGGGCGCTGGGCGCCATCATCGGCGGCGCGCTGGGCAACTTCATCGACCGCTTCCGCTTGCACGAAGTGGTGGACTTCATCGACGTGAAGATTCCGCTGCCGGGGTTCCTGCACCAGTTCTTCCCCAAGTTGCAGATTCCCTACGACTTCCCCATCTTCAATGTGGCCGACGCCTGCGCGGTTTGCGGTACCATCGCCTTCGCGCTGTACCTGATCATCGCCGACCTGCGCCGGGCGCGCCGCCGCCAACAGGCCCCGGCGCACTTCACCCCGCTGGACGAGGGCCTGCGCCTGGACGACAGCGCGCGCGAGCGGCTGCTGGCCCTGACGGCGGCTCAGCCTCAGCGCACGAGCCTCGGGCTGACGGTGCACATCGCCGCGCGGGACGAGGAGTAGGAGCGGTATGCAGGCCGCCCGTCCTAGCTGCGCGGGCCGGATGAATCCGGCCCCTGCAAGATATTGCCTACCGGAATCCAGGTAGAATACCTCCGCATGTTCGCGCTGCTGCACCGCTTCGCCCATCTCGCCGCCATCTGCTGGCACTACGGCGTGCAGCGGCTCAAGGTGGACATGAGCTACAGCATCGACTTCTGGGTCAACTTCCTGCTCAACCTCGGCAACAGCGTGGTGCAGCTCTTCTTCATCTGGGCGCTGTTCTACCGCGTGCCGGATATCGCGGGCTGGACCTTCCCCGCCGTCGTGCTGATCTACGGCCTGGGCCAGCTCAGCTTCGGCTACGCCAGCATCTTCTGCTTCGACCTCGTGATCGGCTTCTCCGATTACTACGTGATCGAGGGCAACCTCGACCGCCCGCTCGTGCGCCCGCTGCCCACGCTGCTGCAGCTGATGATGGAGAACCTGCGCTTCCGCGACGTGTCAGTGGTGCTCAAGGGCACGGCGATCGCCTGGTGGGCGCTGGCGCACCTCGACCCACCGGTGGCGATGACCCCCGGCGTGTTGCTCGCGGCGCACTTGCTCGCCATCCTCGGCGCGCTGGTCTATACCGGTGTATTCATGTTCGTGACGAGCTTCAGCTTCTGGTTCAAGGACCGCATCGGCTTTTCCAGCCCGCTGTTCTCCGTCAGCGAGGCCGCGCGCTACCCGATCACGATCTACCACCCCGCCGTGCAGGTGGTGTTCAGCCTCGTGATCCCCTTCGGCTTCTGCGCGTTTTATCCGGCGGTGTACTTCACCGACCCTTGGCATTGGCGCGGCTGGCTTATGGCGGGGCCGGCGGTCGCGGTGGCGGCGCTGCTCGTGGGCGTGTGGATGTTCAACCGCGGCCTGCGCGTGTACGAAAGCACGGGGAGCTAGCGCAACTTGGGGCAGGGCTGGCGCGCGTCGGCGTAGGGGCGAAGCCATGCTTCGCCTAGCTCTAGCTGGGCCGCGCACGCCGCGCACTTAACCGTGGGCGTCACTGCCTGGGGATGTCATAGCATGCATAAGAATCGAGCCTGCTGCTAACCAGGACGGCCGGCGTAATCACGGGGCGGCGGGCTGAGAACAGCATGGGGCGCAGCGAGCCTTCCGCGAAGGCCACGAGCAGGAAGTCCTGCGCATATGCCGCGCCGTCCGCGCTGGCCTGGATGTCTGGCAGGTAGGCGATATTCCCGGCAAACTGCGGGAATTCACCGCCCTGGAACAGGTCGTCTCCCAGTGCCAGCATTTCCGGCCTGGCCTGCGCGCCGCCAGCAGCCGGGTGCTGCGCCGGGGCAAGAGCCTTGCGGAGTGGATTTTCCGGCAGTCGCGCGATGTAACCCTCCGAGACGAGGGTGCTTAACTCCAGCGGGTAGCGTCCGTCATGCTCCGAGGCATAGTTTTCCAGCGCCGAGTGGACAGCGTGCAGGTTTTGCTCCAGCTCCGCCCCAGGCCCCTGGCCGCTGTAACTCCAGCCTGGCGCACACGGGATCCGGCCTGCATCACGCCCAGCATCTGCCCCGCCATTATCCTGTACTCGCGTAAGCATCCCGCCGTACAGGATCAGCGCCGCCAGAACCAGTGCCGCGCCAGCGATCAGGATGAGCTGGGCGGCCTTCCGTGCCAGCAGGCCCAGCGCGATCCCTGCGATCAGCATGTACAACAGGAGCAAGGGCGCGCCTGGCAGGTAGGCCACGAGCGGCGCGCACAACGCGGCGATGATCGCCAGCCAAATGCCGCCGTACATCCGGAGCGCGGGCGGGATGGGCCGGTTGAGCCATGTAGGTTTGACGGGCGGTTGTTGCGGGTTAGCGTCCATTACTGCCTCCGGTGAATAAGACTCCCCGGAGGCAGGTTAGGTTACAGCGGCTGGCGATTCACAAAGTATTAGATAGCCTCTTCGTTCAGCCGCTACTTCACCTTCTTCCAGTTGTCCTCGACCTGGCCCCAGTTGACCACGTTCCACCACGCGCTCACATAGTCCGGGCGGCGGTTCTGGTACTTCAGGTAGTACGCGTGCTCCCAGACGTCGAGGCCCAGCAGCGGCCAGGCCCCGCGCGTCACCGGATTATCCTGGTTCGCGGTCGCCAGCACACTAAGCTTGCCCGCGCTATCCACGGCGAGCCAGGCCCAGCCGCTGCCGAACTGGTTTTGCGCGGCGCTGGCGAACTGTTCCTTGAATTGCGCGAAACCGCCGAAGGCGCTCGCGATGGCCTTACCCAGCTCGCCGCCCGGCTCGCCGCCGCCGTGGGCGCTTAAGAGCGGCCAGAACAGGCTGTGGTTGAAGTGCCCGCCGCCGTGGTTGATCACGGCCTGGCGCTTGTCCGCGGGCAGCTGGTCCAGCGTGGCGGCTTTGAGCAGCTCGGCGGGATCCAGGCCGGCGAACGCGGTGCCTTCCAGCGCGGCGTTGACCTTGGTAATGTAGGCTTGGTGGTGCTTTCCGTGGTGGATCTCCATCGTCTGCGCGTCGATGTGCGGCTCCAGCGCGCTGTAGGCGTAGGGCAGCGCGGGCAGGCTGTAGGCGGCTTGCGGTTGAGTACTCATGGCGGTTCTCCTTGCTCTCCATTTGATTCGCCCGGTCGCGCCGGGCATAGGTAATGATATTAAGACGCTGTCGCAATTAATCTAAATGCCATCCCTGGGGAGTAGGAGCGGCGTGGTTTAGGGGGCAGCGCGGCTTTAGCCCGCGCTTGGTTCAATTTGCCCGCGCCTGGAACTAGCGGCTCAAGTGCTAAGTCGCATTAGCAGGCGTCAAGCGCACCGGGAGGCCGGCAGTGAAGTCGCGGTATGCAACTGTGGTGTGGCTCGTCCTCGCCCTGGGGGCGGTAATCGCTGGCGGGTGGCAGTTTAGTCTGACCTCCTTACAGGCACGGCGCGCAGCAGCGCCGCCGGAACCCTTTGCCGGAGCGCCGGAAGCTGTCGCAGTCGAGGCAACGCCGCCGTGCCAGTTCAGTGCCAGTGCGCGC
>CAYXMN010000044.1:7193-17301 GCA_964465955.1 uncultured Planctomycetales bacterium | reverse complement strand
CCGCCAGCATCGCACAGCACCCCAAGCTACCCGCGGAAGTTGCGCGGTGCGACAGGCTTGTTGCCCAGGATTCCTTCAATGCGCTCCAGCACCGGTGCATCAAGCCGCTCCACCACGTCGAGCGCCGCCATGTTCTCAGCGACCTGCTCCGGTTTGGACGCGCCGGTGATCACCGTGCTGACGTACTCGTTGGTCAGGCACCACGCCAAGGCGAGTTGCGGCAGCGTACAGTCCAGCTCCTGTGCAATGGACCGCAACCGGCGAACCTTACCCAACTGGTCCTGGCCTTCGGGGCTTTCCAGACGTTTGCGCAGCCAGGCATAGTTCGGCAGGGCCAGGCGGCTGCCTTCGGGTACGCCGTCCAAGTATTTGCCGGTCAGCATGCCGCTGGCGAGCGGGCTCCAAATCGTAGTGCCCAGGCCGAAGTCGCGGTAAAGCGGTGCGAATTCCACCTCCACCTTCTCGCGGTGGAACATGTTGTACTGCGGCTGCTCCATCACCGGCGGTACGAGCTGCAACCGGTAGGCTGTCTCATACGCCGTACGGATCTGCTCGGCGCTCCATTCGCTGGTGCCCCAGTAAAACGCGTGGCCTTGATTGACGAGATAGCTCATCGCCCGCACAGTCTCCTCGATCGGGGTGTCGGGATCGGGGCGATGGCAGAAGATCAGGTCCACATAGTCGAGTTGGAGGCGCTGGAGCGCGGCGCGCGCGCCTTCCAGGATGTGCTTGCGGCTCAATCCGCGATCGTTGGGGCCGGGACCGCCCCAAAAGATTTTCGTGCTAACCACCAAATCACTGCGCTGCCAGCCGGCCTGCTGGATTACCTCGCCCATGATGGACTCAGCCTGTCCACCCGCATAGGCTTCGGCGTTGTCGAAGAAATTCACGCCGGCGTCGAAGGCCGCGGACATGCACTCAAGCGACAGCCTGGTGTCGAGCTGGTCGCCAAAGGTCACCCACGCCCCGAATGACAGCGCGGAAACTTTCACGCCGGACTTACCTAGGTGTCGGTACTGCATACCTGCATTGTAAAAGAAAGCAGCCCGGCCTGCCAGCCGGGCTGTTGATCTCACGGTTATCTAGTGGGAGTCTAAGCCGCCCCTCCTGAGAAGTAGACGTACCCAATATCTATATCAGTCTTACCGTCATCATCGGTAACCCGCAGCCGGCACAAGGCAGACTCTTGTTCGGTGTTATATTCGGTAATGACGATATCCTCAGTCGTGGTGGTCACGTCGTAAACCCCATCGAAGTTCAAGTCCCACTCGTACTGCACAATCTCACCATCGCTGTCCCAACTGCTGGACCCATCCCAGGTTACTTCGACCTTGGCGGGACCATAGTCGCTGACGTAGCCGTAAATCATCGCTAGCGGCGGGCTGGAGCCATCGAAAGTGGCCGTGGCCGTGGCGGTCAAGCCATCATCATCGGTAACGCGAACGGTGCAGGTGTGAGGTAGATAGGTTTCATAGGTATTCCAGTAATCCGGGTAACTTGTGTCGTCATCAAAAACGCCGTCGTTATCTAGGTCCCACTCGTACAACACGATGTAGCCATCAACGTCCATGCTGTCGGAAGCATCCCAATAGACGTTGTTCGTGCCTTCGCCTGCATAGCCGTTTAGCATCGCCAAAGGCGGCGCTTGGCCGAAGTTCACGGTGACATAAGCGAATCCGTAATCGCCTTCGTCGTCCATGACTGACAACCACGCGCTCGCGCTAGTTTCTTCCCAGGTGTAGTACTGGGTGACTGTGATCCCGCCATCGATTATTTCAAAGTTCCAGTCGTCATCTAAATCCCAGCTGTACTCCTCGATTGTTCCGCCATCCGGGTCGTAAGAGCCGGTTGCGTCCCAGACCACATACGGGCGGTAAGGTGCGTCGGTTTCATAGCCGAACGTACCGGTCAGAACTGGAACCGGGAAGGCGTACAGGTTGATTGTTGTAGTGGCGGTGTCCTGCAGGCCGTCATCGTCGGTCACGCGCACGGTGCTCGCTATATGAGTATGAAGCGAAGGGAACGATGGTAGTTTCATCGTAGGTTCCGTCGTTGTCGTAATCCCATTCGTAGTGGGTGACAGCCCCATCCGGGTCGTAACTCGCAGATGCATTCCAGTGTACTGTGTCCATCAGTTCGGTATCCTGGTTTCCGCCGAGCGCGGCGACCGGCGGCATGCCAAGAATCTCAAACGGGGTGTAAGCCTCAGCGGTAGCGCCGTCGTCATCGGTAATCCGGACACCCATGGTGCAGGTGCCCAATGCCATAAATACCTCTGACTGTGTAGGCTCACCGTCAATAACGTCAAAGACACCGTCATTATCGGTATCCCAGTCGTATTGCACGACCGTGCCGTCGGTATCGAAGCTCTGAGAGGCGTCCCATTGCACCCAGTACATTTGCGCCTGGGCGCTGGTGCCCTTGGCTTGCGGCAAGCTCATGTAATCAGCGGTCAGCACCGGGGTCGGCGGGGCATTGATGGTTACACTGGCAGCGCCAATATCGGTCGCACCGTCATCGTCATACACTTTAACCGCCACAATGTGGAAACCTGCCACGGTGAAGACTTCGGTCTGGGTAACCCCGCCGTCCTCAATTTCGAACACCGAGTCGTTATCCATGTCCCAGTCGTAACGCACGATGCTGCCATCGGTGTCGGTGCTGCCCGAAGCATCAAACAGGACTTCGAGGGTCGGAGTCTCCTGTCCTTCCTGGGTGGTTAAATTGCCGGACGGCGGATCAGCCGTGACCATCGCCAACGGCGGCTCGTTGACATCCACCGTGTTCGTGGCAATCTCCGTCGCACCATCGTTGTCGGTAACACGCACATTAACCGTGTAAGCGCCACTAGCTGTATACATCGCGTTTTGGGTGCTTGCGCCGTCGATTAATTCAAAGACGCCGTCGTTGTCCATGTCCCAATCCCACTGGACCACCTGGCCATCGGGATCAAACGAGGTTTCAGCATGCCACACCACCGCCAGCTCCCAAGCCTCGGTTTGGGACAGCTCCAAATTGCCCGCGGGAGGATCCGGCTGCAGGCGCGCTGTCGGAGGTTCATTAATGTCTGTGTCCGCAGATGCTGTATCCGTACCGCCTTCGTTGTCCGTGACACGCAACGCTACCGCCCAGACGCCTGATGCATCATAAGTCACCTGCTGGCTAACGCTGCCGTCGATGATCTCGAACTCGCCGTCATTGTCGAGATCCCAGTCGAATTGGACAATTTCACCGTCATCATCGTAACTGGCAGAGCCATCGTACGTCACAACCAAGGTGCCCTGCCCGGTCATGCGCATTTCAGCCTGAATCTCCGCCAGATCGCCAGCAGGCGGATCGGAGCCTGCCAGCGCGACGGGGGCTTCGTTGACATGCACAGTGTCGGTCGCCACATCCATGCCGCCGTCATCATCAAACACGCGCACGATAACCGTATAGTCCCCACCCGTTAGGTAACTGACCGAACGGGTTGCGTTGCCATCGATGATTTCAAATACGCCGTTGGCATCCATGTCCCAGTCATAGCGGACGATCACACCATCGCTATCGGTGCTGCCTGAGGCATCCCATTCCACGCCGAGCGGTGCGACACCATTGCCCGGGGTCGGCACAAGCATGGCCTCCGGCGGTTCAAGATTGGTGTTCTGGCCACCGGTGAGCACCACTTCGATTTCTGCTGTATCTGTCAGCCCGTCATTGTCGAACACACGGACAACCACGGTGTAGCTGCCATTGCCGGGGAAGGTGAAGTCGGGTGTGGGTCCGCCGTCGATAATGTCGAACGTGCCGTCGTGATTAAAGTCCCAGTCATAGCGCACGACAGTGCCGTCGGTATCGAAGCTGGTAGAGGCATCGAAATGGACATACAGCGGGTTCACCGCGTCAATCGACGCTATGCCTGCCGCCGTCGGCGGGTTAGTCTGGAGAGGCACGGTGACCAGAATTGATGCGGTACCAGTTAATCCGTCATCATCCGTTACTCTCACCGTGCAACGGTATGTGCCTGCTGCAGGATAGGTGAATTCGATGTTATCACCGCCATCGAGCTCGTCATATGATCCGTTGGAAGTGAAATCCCAGTCGTAGCGCACGATCGTGCCATCCAGATCGTAGCTTTCGGTCGCGTCGAAGGCGACCAGCAACGAATCTGGCTCCGTCGAGGGCTGCGCGAGTATGGAAGCCACCGGCGGCACTGGATTGCTGGAAGGTATCACCGGGCCAGCATCGCTACTGCAGCATGCGGTTAAGGCTGTCAAACAGATGGCAACCAGCACCACAAGGCTCAAACAATGTATCCAGGGAAACAATCGATTCCGATGCATTCGTTCCTCCCGATCCTCTTCAAACTCAACGAGTAGGCTAAAACCAAGTCACATATTACATAGGACACTATAACGGATGGAGATTAAATCACGAACTAATATTAACAGCAATCCATTCTCAGCATATCCTCCCCAGAACAGATCCCATCGGCAAGGTTTGGCTGAACTGAAGGATTTTACCAGGATTTAATGTCTATTTCCGCATTACTTGCTGGGCATAATGGTACATTCTTAGTGAGATAAGCGGATGGCTGGTGACAGCCAGCCTGTGCCTACATATAGGCTCAGGAGACATGTTCACGGAGGAACGTGTTTTGAGCGTCCTGAGGATTTACAACAACCCGCTAGCGGTGAATGCGCTGAGGAATCTCAGCAACACCAGCGCGGCTATAAGTAAATCGCTCGAACGCCTCTCCTCAGGTCTTCGCATCAACCGGGCCGCCGACGATGCCGCCGGCCTCTCCATCAGCGAAAAGCTCCGCAGCCAGATTCGCGGCCTCAACCGTGCCAGCATGAATGCCTTGAACGGCATCAGCTTGTTACAGACCGCGGAAGGCGCGCTTAACGAAGTGCACGGCATTTTGCAGCGTATGCGCGAATTGTCCGTGCAGGCCGCTAACGGCATCTACACCGCGAATGACCGGCAGGCAATCCAGCTCGAAGTGAGCCAGCTCGTTGATGAAATTGATCGCATTTCGGGAACCACGGAGTTCAACACCAAGAAGCTGCTGGACGGGACGCTGCAAGCACTCGTCAGCACAGATGACTATAGCAAGGTTCGGACCGCGGTCGTTGGGAATGTAGGCAAGGGCGGGAACTTCGTCATCCGCGCAGACGTGCTGGAGCACGGCGCGCTGCAAACACAAAAAACCGACGTGTTCGCTACGACTCAATCAACGGACGCAGTCGGCAAAATGAACTACCTGCGCACTCTGCGCGCGGATGTCGCCATCACAACAGCTGGCACGGACGGCGTGGGTCACACCGGCGTGTACCAGGCGGAGGTGCGCAACTTCACCGGGAACGCGATCCTGGATCATCCAGGCGAGAAAGCCACGCTCTACATGGATGGCGCGGTGCTGGCCCAGGCCGGCGACGGCGTGCTGGAAAACTTCCAGAACCACCAAGTCACCCGCGGCACCGATAAGCTGGTGTTTTTTACCTACGACGCGACGAACGGCGCACTCGGGCATTCCGTTGTCTTAACGAACTTAAACACGGCGTCGTGGAATGTGCTGGCCTCAAGCATCGCGCAAACCTTGAGCCAGGATGGCGGCGCAGCGCTGTTCGGCGGAGGCACGGTGCAGTTCCTCAATCTCACCGGGCAGCTTGAAATCCAACTTGCGGCTGGCGCCACGCTCGTTAGCGCAGAGTATATAGACGCCGACCACTCCGGCGGCGAATTCTACATGGAGTTTAAAAACACCGGCGCGGCGCAGTATCAAAGCAACGTATTCGTGCGCCGGGTAAACATTTCATTCTCGAACAATAGCTTCGCCACCGGCAACCTGCCTTACACCGCCGCAGCCGGCAGCGCCACGCTGACCGTGGGCGATCTGCTCACCACAGGCCAGTTCGATCTGCGCTTCGATGTACGCCATGACTGGGTGAATCTGCTGACGGGCGGCAGCGCGATGGATATATTGAAGTTCACTCGGTACAGCGGCACGAACAGCCTCCAGGACTACTCCGAGCTGTGGCAGGAAGGCCCGGCGGTGGCGAATGGCACATTCCTCGTTTCAGCGGTTGATGAGCTAACTATCGCCGTTTACGAGTTCGATAACGGGATCTACACCTCCTTAGTGGCGGGCGGCACCGATCAGACCGCGGCGCTGAGCCTGGCGCGCGGCGGAGTCATCCGCGACCGTGCCGGTAATGCGACGCACATTACCACTTCGGTGTTTACCGGCCAGGCTGGCACACTGCTAGAGAACGTTTTCCTGGCAGTTGACGGCGTGTTGCAAGCCGGCGAGACTGCGACGTTTAACACCAGTACGAACAATGTGTTGACCGCCGACCAGTTGAATACATTGGCCAGCCTGAACCGGTTCGCTGAATTCGGTGTATTCAATGGGCGGAACAATGTTGAGCTGACCATCTACCAGCGCGGCATGGACCGCGCCGTCACGATCAACCTGTACAAAGGTGACACACTGGAAGACTTAGCCGGCAAGATCAGCCTTGCCCTGTGGAATCCCGGCACTGGGGCAGGTGTCTTCACGAGCGACATTCTGCGGCCTAGCCAAGCGCCAGACCTGGTTCATGTCAACACAGTCGGCCACGCGAAGGGGACCATCAGCATCACGACCCCTGTGCCTGGGGCGGAAATCGTGTTCGCCGGCGATGAGAGCCTGCTCAAAGCTTTGAGCCTGATTGAGGTCAGCGCCGCCGACGCGCCGGTGTATTCGCTGAACGCTTTCAATGTGGAAACCGGCAACGTGGCCGGCCAGATCCGCACTAACTCAAACGAGGCCATCGGTCTGATTGCCGGGCTGACGCTGTATTTTGATAACACGCTGGGCATGAACCTCGACCCGGCGGCGCCGCTGGGCGATGCCAATGTATCGTTGACCAGCTTTGCTTATGCCCTGGCTACCGAGAAGCCCGGTATCAGCGCCTCGGGCAACACAGCTTCCTTCTTCGTGCATGTCGCTCCCACGGGGTTTAACCTGCAGGTGGGTGCGAATCAAGGCCAGACAATTTCCACCACCATCTCTGACATGTCCGCCCTGGCCTTGGGAGTGGAGGGCTTGCTCGTGGTGGACAGCGAACTGGCGCAGGAAAGCATCAGCGCGATTGATCATGCGATCGCCAAGGTCAGCGCGCAGCGTTCGCGCCTGGGCGCCGTGCAAAACCGCCTGGAAAGCACGATTCGCAACCTCGATATCACAGCGGAAAACCTGACCAGCAGTGAAAGCCGCATCCGCGATGCGGACATCGCCGCGGAAACGGTGCTGATGACGCGCAACCAAATCCTGCTGCAGGCCGGCGTGGCGGCCTTGAGCCAGGCTAACCAATTGCCGCAGACCGTGCTGCAACTGCTGCGTTAACAGGTTTAACCGCGCGTTAACGCCGCCCGCGCGAAGAGCGGTTATCGTTTATTGATGCGGACCCAGCCTGGGTGGGCGAGGATTGAACATGCTTAATGGAACAGCTTGGAAACGGGTGCTCACCGCACTGGCCTTGGTGTTTGCGCTGGGCGGATTGCTGGTGCTGCTCTACGCTTGCGGCGGCGGAGCTGGGTCGGTCGCCGGCGTGCCTAGCACCGGCGCGGACATGGCCAGCGCTGCCTCGCGCAGCTTTGGCCTACCCAGCGCGTATGCAGCGCCGGAACCTGACGCGGGCTTGCTGGCCGAGTTAACCGCGGAATTCAACCGCAGTATCTCCAGCGCTGATACGCTGCCTCATCCGCCGTTGGACGCAGCAAGCCAGGTGCAAAACCTCGCACCTTTGTTGCAGGACGGGCAGCTCGTGCTGACTTGGCCCCTCACCCACGCCGGCGATTTTGATCAAGATGGCGAAGTTAGCGCGCAGGATATCACTCCGTTATCGGTGTATTGGGGACTAGGCCCCACGAGCGAGCTCTGGCCGGCGGCCCGATGGGCGGATGGCAACGGCGACGGCGAAATTTCCAGCCAGGACTTAGCGACGATTGCCCAGAATTACCAAAGCCGCATTGATGGCTACGTTATTTATTGCGACGGTGCGGAACTGGCTCGCGTCGGGATCACTGAAGCGCGTGTGACTGCCGCTGGCGCGCGCTATTTCCTGTACGATGTGGACGCTGCGGCGACAGGGGAGCACACCTATCGCGTCGCACCGTACCTTACCGGGGCGGGCGAAGGCCTCGCTTCTCCGGAAGCCATGGTAGATGCCAGGCGCGGTGTCAGCGCTTTATACGCTAATGACCTGCAGCTCGCTAGTATCGTTGTCGAGGATTCCAGCTATGACGTGGTCGCCGATGAGGTGCTGCTCGTGCTGGACGCGCCTGCCTCGCTGGACAGTGTGATCGCGCTTGCCGCCGACGGACTGCAAGGCGAGATCGCCGGGCAAATTGCCGGGTCGAACACCTATCGCGTGCGCTTAACTAAACCATATCAAACCGCCGCAGCCGTAAACGAGACGCATCTCGCCAGCGCTGCTTACGGCTACCACGTGGAGTTCAACACCGTCCTCACCCCCTGTGCGATTGCTCCGGAGCCGCGCCAGGGCGAGCAATGGAACCTCGCCAAGGTCCACCTGCCCGAGGCGTGGGAAAACGCGCAGGGCCACGGGATCACCATCGGAGTGATCGACACTGGCATCGCGGCGCATCAAGAATTCGGCCAGCGCTTGCAAGCCGGCTACAGCACGCGCGGCGGTCACACCGGCGATGAGGCGGGCCATGGAACCATGGTTGCCGGGTTAATCGCCGCTGGGCTGGACGGCCACGGAATCGCCGGCGGCGCGCCGCAGGCGCAACTTGTGCCGATTAAAGCTGGTGGTTGGTCGGAGTCCAGCGGTTGGCAATGCACCGCGGCAGAACTGGCGGATGCATTGGACTGGGCAATCCACGTAGGCGGCTGCCGTGTGGTGAATTTCAGCCTAGGCAGCCTGGGCAGCCTGGGCACGGCGTTTGAGCAGAAACTAGCTGAAGCCGAGGATCTCGGCGTCGTGGTGATCGGCGCCGCGGGCAATGACGGCCGCGAAGCTCCGTTCTATCCCGCAGCATATAGTACCGTGCTGTCCGTTGGCGCGGTGGATGCGTCCTCGACCCGCGCGGATTACAGCAACTACGGCAGCCGGTGGGTGGATTGTTGCGCGCCGGGCGGGCTCAATGGCGGGGCTGGCATAGGCATTCTCACCACCGAGGCCGCCAGCGCAACCTACGGCTGGCATGCCGGCACGAGCCTGGCCTGCGCCCAGGCCAGCGCGATTGCCGCATTGGCCCTGGAACACCATCCCGCTACCAATCCTGCCGCGCTCCGGGCGCATCTAGTCGCCACCGGCACGGTTGTTCCACTCGCTTCCGGCATGGGTCCGTTACTTAATGCAGCAGAGGCGCTCGCGCACCTTGGCGCCGGACAAACCATCTCTGGAGCGGTCATCGATCCCGATGGTGCGCCTGTCCCCGGCACGCTGATCACGCTTGATGGTCCAGTGCAACAGGAGCAGCACGCGAATGCCGACGGCGTGTTCACTTTCGCCGGTTGCTTCCCTGGGACCTACAAGCTTGTCGCCGTCAAGCTGGGCTATAGCTTCGAACCGCAGTCCCAGTCCGTTAATGTAAACGGTAGTGATGTCAACGGGGTCATCTTTAAGGCATATCCCAGCACCGGGCCGTTTTACAGCATTAGCGGCCAGGTGCTGCTTGACGGCGCACCGCTGTCCGGCGTAACCATCAAGATGGGATCGCTGGCTCAGGCGGTTACGAATACGCAGGGCCACTTCCTGTTTGACGGGGTGGCGGCGGGGCGGTATGGCCTTGAGCCGCTCCTGGCAGGCTATCGCTTTGCGCCGTCATACCTGGAATTCGACTTGGATGCTGACCTGACCGGCCTCGTGTTCCTAGCGACCCCCGCCGCGATCACTCCTGTGGCGGGAAATGTCACGGGACGCGTCACGATTGCCTCCGGCACGGGTGTGGACGGTGTGACCATTTCCATGCCGTCCTATTCTGACACGACCACCGCCGGCGGTGGCTACTACAGCTTCATCGGCGTGGCCGACGGGCCGTATACCGTCACCCCCGCGCTGGCCGGGCAGACCTTCGTTCCGACGGCCCGCGGCATCACCGTTGCGGGCGG
>CAYXMN010000044.1:0-7183 GCA_964465955.1 uncultured Planctomycetales bacterium | reverse complement strand
ACCGGTGGCCAACGTGGACTTCACGATGGACACCTATGCGCTGACCGGCTACCTGCGGTACCCAGCCGCCGCCCCGTATAGCAGCGCAGGGATTTCCAGTGCGACCGTCAACCTCAGCGGTGCGGCGACTTCATCGACTACTACCAATGCCAGCGGCTACTACAGCTTTAATTACCTGTGGGCAGGCAGCTACACCTCGACGCCCGGCGCGGATCCGGAATTCAGCTTCGCCCCGGCCAGCAGCAATCAAACGCTCGGGCCGACAGCGACCAATGTGAACTTCACTGGCACTCCGCAAGGGAGCATCACCGGCACAACAACCTTCGCCGGTTCAGGCTACAACAGCGTGACCATCACCGTTACCGGTCCCTGGGGATTCTCGACAACCACAGCCGGAGCGGGCAACTTCTCCATCAGTAACGTCGCCGACGGTAACTATACGATTACACCCAGTTACAGCTTGCCCCCCGCGCAGTCCTTCACGCCTGCCAACCGTAGTATTACGATTACCAACGGCAGCACGTCGAGCGCGCAAGACTTCGCTTTCACACTATATAGTCTAGGCGGGACAGTGACGCTGCCCGCCGCTGCTCCGCATAACAGTGATCCGCTCAGCGGCGTGACGATCAACCTAACCGGCGGACTCAGCGCTTCCACCAGCTCGGACGCTGCGGGCGCCTATTCCTTTAGCAGCCTGTGGACTTACAACGGCTGGACGATCACACCCAGCCACGCCAACTTCACATTTTCGCCCATTAACCGCACCCGCAATACGCCGCCGTCCAACGCGGTACAGAACTTCACGGCCACGCCACGCGGTGCATTGAGCGGCTCGGTCAGCTGGCCCAACCACGCCAGCCTGCCTGGTGTCACCATGACGGCCACCGGCCAAGGCGGCGCACCAAACTACACCTACACGGCGTCGACGAGCGGCGCTTACACCATCTCACCGGTGTTCCCTGATACATATAACCTCGCCCCTGCGCTGGCCGGCCAGACCTTCACACCGGCGTCGCGCGCACCGGTGGTCACCAATGCCACCGTCGGCAGCCAGGATTTCACCGTAGACACCTACGGCATCACGGGCAATATCTACCTGCCGGCCTTCGCCCCCTACAACAGCGATCCCATTGCAAGCATTCAGATCGACAGCTCGGGCATGGAGGTCATCAATGAATCCACCGACAGCACCGGGCAGTATATATTCGCCTTCCTGTTGGCAGGCAGTTACACCATCACGCCGACGGCCACTCCCAGTTACACCTTTGCCCCCGCTTCGTACAACAAGACGGTCGGCCCCAGTTCCGCAGGCAACAATATCGTAGCGACTCCTAATGGCAGCGTGAGCGGCACGGTCAGCTGGCCGGGTCACGGCGGATTGAACGGCGTCACGGTGTCGATGACCGGCGTCAACAATGGGTATACCTTCTCCACCACTACCGCCGGCGCCGGGAACTATTCATTCACCAATGTGATTGACGACGTATACAACATGACGCTGACCTATGGCACCAACACCTTCACACCCTCAGCCGCGCCATACAACTTCACACTGAGTAACGGCTCTGCCCTCACTCGCAATTTCTCGATCAACACCTACACCATTTCCGGCCAGATCACGCGCGCCTGTCAGGCCCACAGTGGCGTGACTGTCGATCTCACTGGGGCGGAAACCTTGACCACCACGACCAGCGGCACCGGCGCGTACAGCTTCTCCAACCTGCTCAACGGCAACTACACCGTCACGCCATCGTTGTCCAACTTCACCTTCGACCCAGGCTCGCGCGCGGTGACGATTAGCAACGCCAGCGCTACCGGGCGCAACTTCTATTCACTCTACGATTTGACTCACACGATGACGGTGAACGTCGTGCTGGCCGACGGGCGCAACGTGCAATTCATCCGCGTCACGCCGACGGGCACGAACCCGCACGCCGGGTTTAGCACCGGCTCGCCCGCCCCCCAGGTCACCGATGTAAACGGCCAGGTCGTCTTTGCCGGCCTTGATGACGCGTGCAATTACTCGTTGGCGCTGTCTGTCGAACCGCCAATCAATCCGCTGGCCTTCTCCTTCCCGGTGAACCCGACGCTAGTCAGTACGGTGATCACGGATCGCACGGTCACGATCACCATAATCAAGAATTGGTTCGACATCGAGGGCTTTGTCACCGACAGCAGCGGCAGCGGGGTTAACGGTGTGACAATTGACCTGACCGGGCTTGAGACACGCACCACCACAACTAGCACCGATCCGGACACAGGCCGCGACGGCTGGTACCAATACTTAAGTTTGGACAACGGTCTCTACTGGCTGACGCCGTCCAGCGCCGGCAATGGTTTTGCGCCCTCTGAACGCGAGGTGAACATCAACGAAGGCGACATGCCGGAGCAAAACTTCGTGCTGTACCCAGGGCTATTCTCGGTCAGCGGATCGGTCAGCCAAGCGAACGGCACGCCCCTGGCCGGGGTCACCGTGACCATGCAGAGCCAAACCGCGCCGCTGACTGCCGTGAGCGCGGCGGACGGTTCATACACGATTGCGAATATCCCCTACGGCAGCCACCTGTTCTTGCCAACCCTTGCCGGATACTGGTTCACGCCGTCCGGTCGCACCGTGAATGTGACGGGCAACGTGGGCGGCGTCACCTTTGTCGGCAACACCAGCAGCGCGGGCGGCGGCCTTGGCACAGTCAGCGGATTCTGCCTGCGGCCTAACGGCACGGGCATCGGCGGCACAACCATGACCCTGAGCGGCAACGGCACGCGGCAGGCCAGCACCAACGGCGTAGGGTTCTACATTTTTGTGGATGTGCCAAACTCCGCCGCGTACACCCTTGCCCCCAACCGCTCCGGGTTCACGTTCGCGCCGCTGTCCGCTGCGGTGACCGTCGCGAACAATCATGTGGTCGTGGCGGATTTTGTCGGTAACTGACCAGCGCCTAGCCAAGATTACCCTTGAGTTAGGGCGATCCTGCGGCTATAATCATGGGCCGTGTCGGGCAGTAGCGCAGTCCGGTTAGCGCACTAGTCTGGGGGACTAGGGGTCGCCAGTTCGAATCTGGCCTGCCCGACCAGCTTTCCTTTTTGCACACTGGCACACGCCTGCCTGCATTGCCAGCGCGATCCGCCTCGGCTAAAATGGCCGCCTTCCATGGAAATCAACAGAAATGAATGGACACCCGAGCGCTTGGCGCGGGTTGCGCAAGCCGCGGCGATGCGCCAGCACGGCGTGGTGGTGCTGGAAGACATCGCCGACCATTTCAACGCGCGCGCGGTATTCCGCAGCTGCGACGCCTTCGGCATCCAGCGCGTGTGCCTGATCTTCCTGCAGGAGAAGCCCTTCGACCCGCGGGACCGCATTAAGCGCGTCGCGCGCGGCGCCAGCAAGTGGCTCGATTTCGAGGTGTACCGCGACACGGCGGAGTGCCTGAGCAAACTGCGTGCGGAGGGTTATGAAATATGGGCGACCGCGCTCAGCGCTGAGGCCGTGCCGCTTAACGGCGCGCATTTCTCCTCGCCGCGCACGGCACTGCTTTTCGGCAACGAACACCACGGCTTAACCGCGACGGCGCTCAGCCTGGCGCACCACCAGCTCACCATCCCGCTGCGTGGGATGGTGCAAAGCCTCAACTTGAGCGTCACCGCCGCGATCTGCCTGCAAGAACTGACACGGCAGCGCCTGGCCCTGGGTATGGAGCAATTCCTGCTGCCTGAGGCCGAGCGTACGCGCCTCGCGCAAGACTTTCTGAACCGCTGACCGGCGGATTGTATGCGGCGCTTACTCCAGCGTGGCGGTCAACTCCAACCGCGCTCCATCGCGCAGGACCACGACCACCACCTCCTGGCCGGGGTTGAACTCGCCAAGCGCATACGCCACGTCGTAGGCATTGTTTGTTTCGATGCCGCCGATGCTCAGCAGCAAGTCTCCGCCCTTGACTCCCGCCTTGTCCGCTGGACCGTTCTGGCGCACATCGGCAACCCGCATGCCGTCTTCGCCGGTGTAGCTGTAATCAGGGATGGTGCCCAGCTTGGCCCGCGAACCGATCCGCTCTTCCATGCCGCCGCCGGATGCGCCGGGCTTGCCTTCCGTCTTGTGGAAAGTCAACGACTCAGTGCGCGCATCCAGCGCGTCAACGACGCTCGCGACCAAGCCCAACACGTCTACTGCACCCGCGGAATTGATGGTTTCCGGCTTGTCCGACGGGTGGTTGTAGTCGCTATGCAAGCCTGAAAAGAAGTTCAACACGGGCAGGCCGGCGGAGGAGAAAGAAGTGAAGTCACTGCCGCCCACCATGTCGTCGAACTGCGTGATGGTGAGCGGGCAGTCCTGGCCTAAGCTGTCGAGGATGCTCTTCCATTCTTTGGCGCTGCCGATGCCCTGCAAGGTGATGATGTTCTTCGTCACCCGGCCGATCATATCCAGGTTAAGCATCGCCACCGCGTGTGACAGGTCGATGGTGGGCTGCTTGACGAAATGCTGGGAGCCGAGCACGCCCAGCTCCTCTGCGCCGAAGTTGATAAACACAAGCGTGCGCCGGTTTCCGCCATGCTCGGCGAAATAACGCGCCAGCTCCAATGTGCCCGCCACCCCGCTCGCGTTGTCATCGGCGCCGGGGTGGATGCGCTCCTCCGGCGTCATCGCGGCCAGTTCATCCGCCGGCACGAGGCTGCCCACCTCGCCATGGCCGATGTGATCCAGGTGCGCGCCAAGGATGATGTACTCGTCAGGCAGCTCCTCGCCGGGCAGCACGGCAATCACGTTGCGGGTTGTGCTGGTTTCGTGGATCAGCTCGACCTTGAAGTGCGCGGTGACATAACTCATGTCCAGCGCCGCCGGCTTGAGCTCCTCGTCCATTTGTTGCTGCATGCTCTCCAAACTCACGCCGAACTGCTCCAACATCCCGAGCAAAGCTTCCCGCTGCATTTGACCGTAAGGAATCGGGGTTTCGCCAAATACGCCGCCCTTCTCCAACGGTTTAAGCTCGTCCGGACCCCCGAACACGCCGCGCGGACCGTTAACCACGAGGATGCCGCTGGCGCCGTGTAGTTTCGCGTTATGCGCTTTATAACGCAGTTCTGCGTAGGGCGACATCCGCTTACCTTCGAAATACTCCTTGCCTTCAGCGTACGGTTCACCGCGCAGCACCACCACGATTTTGCCTGCAACGTCGTAACCGGCATAGTCGTCGTAGCCTTCTTTATCTTGTGCGCTGATGCCGTAACCCGCGAAGAACAACGGGCCCGTCACATCCCCGCTGCAACTGATGTTGAGCGGCACCCACTCCGTATTTAGCTCGACCGGCAAGCTCATGCCGTGCACCAGCCACTCGAGCACATTCCCCTCGCCAAGTTCCACCCCGCTGGGGAACTCAAACGGTTGGAAAAAGCCATCTGTCCCGCCGGGTTGTAAGCCCTGGTCCGCGTAAAACTTGGCGATATAGTCGGACGCGGCGTGATCGCCGGGGCTGCCTGCCAGCCTTCCTTCGAGTTCTGGCGACGCCAGATACTCCACATGCTTCAAGTACTGCTCCGGAGTAGTCACCACAGGCTGCGCCGCGTCGACGGCGACTGCCAGCAACATCACGAACATCCCAGCGATTAAACTTGATTTCACGCCCTTGCCTCAGAACTTAGAGTTAAGAAATCCAAAATCCATGCTGCAGGGTTACCCCTGGCCGATGGCCTCGTGGACGGGTACACCCTGCTCCACCTTGGAGTAATCGAGCTCGCTGCCATGCATGCTATGCGGGATTAGATACACCATTACCATCAGCAGCGATGCCAGCACCGTCATCCAGCGCCCGGCAGGCGTAACCTTGCCGCGCACACCCACAAAGCAGATTGCGATCAACCAGCCGATAAACATGATCAGCGTTTTGTTGTCTGTCAGATCCCAACCAAAGGGCACCCCCGTCCAGGCTGCGCCGAAGGCATGCAGCTGTACCATTGGGCCAAGGATCATGCCGCCAATAAAAATGAAGGCCAGCGTGCACCAGGCCATCCAGCGCATGCCGGGCAGGCCGGTGATTGCCTGGAGCAGGGTGCGCATGCCGAAGAACATGCCCAGGAACATCATGAAAATGTGCGGGATGAGAATCCAGCTCGGCACATCGCCTTTAAACCGGATCACCACCTCCTCATCGCTAGGCACATTGATGCTGCCCTCCGGTGAATGCAAGGTGATGTAATACTCGAGCTTGCCCGCCGGGGGCTGGCTGGGCAGCAGGCCTACCATTTTCCGCTTTTTCCCCTTACCTTCCGGCTGCATCGGCACGACGGTGTGTTCTTCGTCCACTTTATAGCGTTTGTAATGGAGCAGCGGCACAACGTCCATCCCGACATAGGGAAATTCCACTTTAGCGTCCTCGCCAGTCGTCCCGCTTCGGATGAACTCGTATTTGAATGCCTGGTTGCTAAATTGCGCTACTCCGCGCAAGTGGTACGTTGGGCCGGTCCGGCGCTGATAAATCAGACTGGCCGCCATCAGGATAAAGGCGAGAATCCACAACGACAAGCTCAAGATCCAGCGCCATGAGCGGGTGCGTTTAGGTTTTGCTTGAGTCTTCTGCTTATACGGTGTATCCATGCTGCTGCTTTCCGTTTGATTCATATGAATAATCTCGAATCTGAGTCGAGTATTGTACTACCTGGGATAAACCTGATAGCTGTTACCTTTCACCTTGAATGCTGGGAAATCCGAACGGAACCCGATATCTCCTGAGGTAACCTATTAAGCTACAATCTTCGCCGCGCATGCCGCAGTCCATCACAACCGGGTATTTCGCGCTGGCCGGCCGCACCATCGGGTTGGGGCTGGAGCGGCCATTTGTGAAAGCCCTCAGCCGCCAGCGTAGCGCCATCGCGGCCACTACGGTGTATTTCGGCATCGGCGAACTGCTGCTGCTGCCTGTGTTGGCCTGGGAATGGTTCTCCACCCCGCATTATTTCAGCGCACTGTCGCAGTGGCTGCCGTGGGCGCTGCTGAGCGGCGCGATCTACGCTGTGAGCTTCCATGTCTACGTCTATGGCATGAGCATCGGTGAAGTCAGCCTGCTCGCGCCGCTCTACGCCACGATGTTCGTCTGGCTCTATGCCATGGATCTGCTTGCCGGCAATACCGTGTTTTCCTGGCTGGCAGTGGCAGGGATCGTCTTGGTAACCCTGGGTATCGTCACCCTGAACA
>CAYXMN010000043.1:0-17394 GCA_964465955.1 uncultured Planctomycetales bacterium | reverse complement strand
AGAACCACGAGTGGACCGAGATGTACCCCGGCTTCGCGGCTGTGGCGCGCAAGGAAGGCTTCGAGGCTATCGCCAAGGTGTGGGACGCGATCTGTATCTCCGAGAAGAACCACGAGAAGCGCTATCTGGCGCTCAGACGCAACATTGAGGCCGGCCTAGTGTTCAAGCGCCCGGCGGCGGCCACGATCTGGTACTGCAGCAACTGCGGCTATATCCACGAAGGCCCGGAAGCGCCGAAGTCCTGCCCAGCCTGCGCGCATCCGCAGGAGCATTTCGAGCTGCTGGCGGAGAACTGGTAAGGGCGAGTTGCTGTTTCCTAGAACTCGTACAGCGTGCGCGTGTTGACCGGGTAGCCGTTCAGCTTCAAGTACATGAACAGCTGCGCGCGGTGGTGGTACATGTGGGTGATGACCTCCAGCAACCACTCGGCGTGGGTCTGCGTGCGCCCGAAGTAGGCGGTGGCGCTGCCGTTTTCGTATTCATCGAAACTCAGGTGTTCATAAAACGCTAACATGTCCCGCACGCCCTCGCGCAGCACCTCCCCCAGGTCAGCGCCGGTGTCGCGGGTCAGTTCGCTTTCGCGTTTAACCAGCTCGGGCTCCTTGTCGCCGCGGATCAGCCGCAAATCCAGCGCGGGCACCTGGGCTAAGTGGTTCGCCAGCTCCAGCATGGTGCGCATATTGTCTTGCGGGCGGTAGCCGAAGTCCTCCGGCTTGATTAGCGCGAGCATCCGCGCCACGTTGGCGGCGATCCGCTCCAGTTCGGTTAATAATAACGAACGCCCGGTCATGCTGGCCTCCACGGTGGCGGCATGGCGCGCCGCCTGAGCGCAATATTCTACTTTACGCGCCGCCACTTAGCGCGCCTGGCCCGCGGCGGCTCGCCGGGATAGAATGTAACAGCCTTTCCGGCCTACCGCCATGGACACACCGGCACCCGTATTGATCGGCATCTGCGGCGCTCCAAGCGTGGGCAAGACCACGCTCGCGCGCAAGCTGGTCCTGCGCCTAGCCAAAGCCGGCGCGCCGGCGGAGTTGTTACCCGAGGTGGCGCGCATCGTGGCGGAACAGGGCGTGGCCATCGACCAGGCGATGGAGGCGGCGGATTATGACGCGTTTCTGGCGGGCTACCGCGCGCGCGATGCGGCGGCGGCGGGCCTGGCCATTGCCGACCGCACGCCGGTGGACCATTATAGCTACCTGGCGGCCAACGCCAACGCCGGGCCGGAGCTGCGCGCCCGGCACCACAGCGCCGTGTTACACGACATCGCGCGCTACCGCCTGCTGCTTTACCTGCCCATCGAGTTTCCGCTACGCGCCGATGGCTTCCGCATCACCGACCCGGCCTACCAGCAGCTCCTGGATGAGGCGATCCGCGCGCTGCTGGCTGAGGTGGCTGAGGCCTTTGTGCCCCTGCTGCGCCGGCTACAGTTTGATCGGCTGGCCGCCCTGCCCTACGCCGCCCTGCCGATCGGTACCGCGGTGAGCCTGAAAACCGGCTGTCCGGCCAGCGCGGGGCGCGCCTGCGCGCGGCGGAGGCAGCGGTGCGCGCCGCCTGCCCGGAATGGTTTGATCTATAGGGAGATTTGGGTAGAAAACCCCCCCTGTTGATGAACATTCGCTAAAATTACGCGTCCGTTATCGCGACGTATTCCAAACCAGCACTGAAAAGTACTGATGTTAACCAAGAATCTGGGGAGAAGGCATGATCGAGGTTAAGGGCTTATCCAAACACTATGGATCTGTCCGCGCCGTCGACGACGTCAGCTTCACGGTGGAACGCGGTGAGATCGTCGGGTTCCTCGGGCCCAACGGCGCAGGCAAGAGCACCACGATGAAAGTGCTGACCTGCTACCTGGCCCCGACCGGCGGCACCGCCACCATCGACGGCTTTGACATCATCGATGAACCGCTCAAGGCGCGGGCCAAAGTGGGTTATCTGCCGGAAAGCACGCCGCTCTATGAGGAAATGGGCGTGGTCGAGTTCCTGGGCTATATGGCGCGGCTGGAGGGCGTGCCGCCGGCGCAGCAGCGCAGCCGCGTCGATGACCTGATCGACTTATGCGGCATCGCCAAGATGGCGCACAAGGACATCGGCGCGCTCTCCAAGGGTTACCGCCAGCGTGTCGGCCTGGCCCAAGCGCTGCTGTCCGACCCGCCGGTGCTGATCCTCGACGAACCGACCAGCGGCCTCGACCCTAAGCAGATCGTCGAGATTCGCGAGCTGATTAAAACCATCGCGAAGGATAAAGCGATCCTGCTGTCCACCCACATCCTGCCCGAAGCGCAAAACACCTGCACGCGCATCTTAATCATCAGCGACGGCAAGCTGGTGGGCGAGGGTACGAGCGACGCGCTGCTTGAAATGGCGGCGGGCGAGGAGCGCTTCACCGTCGCTTGCAAGGGCGGCGACCGCAGCAAGCTCAAGTCGTCGCTGAAAGGCTTGCGCGGCACGGCCTCACTGGCCGAACTGAGCGCCGGTGACGAATTCAGGTTGAAGCTGACCGCCGAGCGCGGCACCGACCTGCGCGAGGCGATCTTCGACGCCGCGGTAGCCTGCGGGGCCAAGCTGCTCCAATTGGAGCATGAGTCCAGCAGCCTGGAGGATGTGTTCCTCAAACTGACCGGCGCGAAGGCTGACCCGGCCAAGTCCAGCGCGAAACAGCCCGAGCCTGTTACCGAAGCGGAATCCGCCAGCGGAGGTGGGGAAGATGCGTAACATCAGCGCCATCGCGGGCCGCGAGTTTCGCGGCTTCTGGTATTCCCCGATTGCCTACATCGTGCTCACGGTGTTCCTCGTCATCACGGTTTACCTCTTTTTCCTCGGCTATTTCCTCGCCGCCGACGCCAGCCTCAACGGCTTTTTCGGCCTGCTGCCCTGGGCGTTCATGCTGTTAATGCCCGCGCTGACGATGCGGATGTGGGCCGAAGAGCTGCGGGCGGGCACGGTCGAGCTGCTGATGACCAAGCCCGTCCGGGAATGGGAGGTGGTGCTGGGTAAATTCCTGGCGGCAGCGGCCTTCCTGCTGATTACGCTGGCCTGCACACTGCCGCTAGCGATCACAGTGCACTTTACCAGCCAAAACGGCCTGGACTGGGGCGTGGTGTTCACCAGTTACCTCGGCGCGCTGCTGCTCGGCATGGCCTACCTCGGCCTCGGTGGGTGGATGAGCAGTTATAGCCGCAACCAGGTTGTGGCGTTCATTCTCGGGGTGGCGATCATTTTCATCCTGGTCATCATCGGCGAGCTGTCGGCATTCGCGCCCGGCTGGATGACCATCTGGCTGGAAGGTCTCGGCATGAACCGGCACTTCACCAGCATTTCGCGCGGCGTGATCGATTCCCGCGACATGATCTACTACCTCAGCGTGATCTTCCTCGCGCTGTACCTCACGGTGCGCAGCGTGGAAAGCCGGAAGTGGAGCTAGGAGGGTAAGGCCATGCATAACAAGACACAACACACGGTTGCCAACATCGCAGAGATAGCCATCGTGGTGGTGATCCTGATCGCCGTGAACATCCTGGCGTATCACTTCTTTCTCCGCCTGGATATGACGGCGAACAAGGAATACACCATCAGCCAGGCTACTAAAAGCATCCTGGGCGGGTTGACGGATACCATCAGCGCCGAATTTTTCCTTAGCCATGACCTGCCGCCGGAGTTCGCCAGTCACCGCGACGAGATTAAGAGCAAGCTCGCGGAGTTCGTCGCCTACAGCCATGGCAAGCTCAACCTGCGCTATACCGATCCCGGCGATGACGATGCCGAGAAGGAGCGCGCCGCGGGTCTAGGCGTGCGTGAATTCGAAGCGCAGGTGCTGAAGGACGACCAGATGAGCACGCAAAAGGTGTTCATGGGCCTGGCGCTCAATTATCAGGATAAGAGCGAAGCGATCCCGGTGCTGGTGGATGCCTCCGCCTTGGAGTATCAGATTGCCAGCAGGCTGGTGCGGCTGACCCAGACGGAGAAGCCCAAGATCGGCCTGTTCGCGGGGCCGATCGTGATGAGCGAACAGCAGCAGCCACCCAGCTTCCAGGGCATCGGGCAAATCCTCGGCGGCCAGGAAGGGTTCTACGAGGTTGTGCAAATCAACCCCCAGCAGGATAAAACGCTGCCGGATGGGCTGGCCGCGGTGATTATTTGCGGCGCATTCGGGATGAGCGACAACATGAAATACAGCCTGGACCAGTTCCTGCTTAACGGCGGCCAGGTGATCGTGGCGCTTGATCCGATGATGGAAACCGGCCAGCAAGGGATGCAGCCCCAGGCCTACCCCAGCCTGCCCACGCTTGAAACCCAGCTGGAAACCTACGGCGTCAAATTCGATAAAAAGCTGATCGCGGATATCCAGTGCGAAAACGCGCCGTTCAGCAATGGGATTTTCCAGGTGCTGCAGCCATATCCCTTGTGGCCGAAGGTTGGCCCGCAGGGTCTGAACAAGGATATCGCGGCGGTGGGCCAGCTCGAAACGCTGGTGCTGCCGTGGTGCTGTCCGCTGAAAGATGTTGGCGTGCCGGGCGTGACCTACAGCATGCTGGCGTCGACCAGCGTGGATAGCTTCGTCGTGGCCAGCCCGTTCGACCTCAGCCCGCAACAAGATTGGAATTTCAAGCAGACTTCCAGTGAAAGCCGCGGTCCGTTCACGATCGCGGCAATGATTAGTGGCGATATCCCGACCGCGTTTCCGAACGGGCCGCCGGCTGAGCAGGCGCCGCCCACGCCGGAAGGCGAAGAGCCCGCGGCCGCGCCGGCATCGCCGTTTAACGCGGCGGATCAAGTGAAGGTCGGGAATGGCGAGGGCCGGCTCGTCGTGCTGAGCAGCGCGATTGGGTTAAGCGACAACTTCCTGCAGATGTTTAAGCCGAACATCATCTTCGTGGCAAACCTCGCCGACATGCTGGTGATGGGGGATGACCTGCTGGGGATCCGGTCGTCCACGGTCACGTCCCGGCCGTTGGTGCAGCTCACGGATGCGAACAAAGCGCTGATTCGCTGGCTCAACGTGCTGGCGATGCCAGTATTGCTGATCGCCTTCGGAATGCTGTTGTGGTTCGTCAAGGGCCGCCAGCGCCAAGCGCTGCAGCGCCACTACGGAGGTTAGGAGGGAGCGATGGCGAAGAAGCAAACAACCCGTTTTATCTGGCCGTTAATCATCTTGCTCGTGCTGGTTGGGCTGATTCTCGTGCTGATCGATCCGCTGGGCTGGCGCAAGCCCAGCGCGGAGCAGCTTAAAGCGCAGGACCCGGCCCGCTTCACCTTGTGCTCGGCCACAGCGGATGAAATCACCTCGATTGAGATCATCAAGCCGCAAAACCAGCCGTTCACGCTCGTGAAAGAAGGCGCGAACTGGTTCGTCGAAATGGCGGGCAACCGCTACCGCGCGGAGCAGCTGCGGGTGGATAGCATGCTGCAGGACTTGCCGGGCCTCGAATCCGATTCCATGGCCACCGACAAAGCCGACCAGCTCGCCACCTACGAAGTTGACGATGCCCAAGGCGTCCACCTGATTGTCTACACCGGTGACAAGCAAGTCGCCTGTGACCTAATCGTGGGCAAGGCGGCGCCGGGCTACAAGAGCGCATTCGTGCGCAAGCCGGATGAAACCAAGGTCTACCGCGCCACAAAGAACATCAAATCGCTCGTGGGATTCGCTTACGCCAACTTCCGCGGCAAGCAGTTGTGGCCATTTTCCCCGGAAGGGGCGACGGCGCTGACGGTGAAGCTGCCGGGCGCGGCGGAAGGCGCCGTGTTTAGCCGCCAAACCGGTGCATTCTGGCAAACCGCCGCCGGCGCCAACGGCAACCAGAACGCCATCAATGAGCTGGTGCAAAAGTTGTCCGAGCTGCGCATCAACGACTATGTGGATGAGCTGGACGGCGTCGAGACCGGTTTAGCGGACCCCGCCGCGCCGAATCTGTCGGTGACCGCGACGGAGGGCGCCTTCAGCCTGGAGCTTGGCCGCTTGGATGAGGAGAAGGGCCAATACTTCGTGCGCGACCAGGATGGCCATGTCAGCATGGTGGGCCAGGCCAGCGTGAAGTTCCTGCTCGATGCGGACTTGGCGAACCTGGAGATGGAGCAGCTGCCGGAAGAAACGCCGGCTGAAACAGATCCAGGCGCGGCGCCAGAAGGCGTTCCCGCCCTGCCGCCGGTTGAACCTCCTGCCGGGCTGAGCGGCAAATAGGCCTGCTGATTACGCTATCATTCAAACATGGCATACGCGCGGCAACCAGCGCACCCGTTTAAACCGGGGGAGTTTCGATTCCGGCCCCCGCGGTTCGCGCGCTGGTTGATGCCGTTGGTGCGACTCTATTGCCCGCTGTTGTTGCGCCAGACGCTCAAAGTCGCGCAAGTGTCACTGCCGGAGGCGGATCGTGCGCGCCTGCTGGCCTTAGGCCGCGATCGCGCCGTGCTGGCGCCGAACCATCCGGGCCATGAACCGGAGATTGTGTTCCAGCTGTCCACGATGCTCGGGCAGGAGTACAACTTCCTGGCGGCCAAGGAGGTATTCCAGCATTCCTGGCTGCAGGGATTCGTCGTCAGCCGCACCGGCTGCTACAGCATTGTGCGCGGCGCCAACGACCGCGAATCGTTCAAGACAACGCGCGACCTGATTGCCAAAGGCGCACGCTGGCTGGTGATGTTTCCCGAAGGCCAGGATCATTACCACAGCGACATGCTGACCCCGTTCCAGCCCGGCGTGGTGCAGCTCTGCTTCTGGGGTGTCGATAAGCTCGCGACCGAGTCGGCCGAAGCGCCGCTGCCGCCGGTCTGGCTCGTGCCCATGTTTATCCGCTACCATTTCCTGCGCGACATGCTGCCGGCCATCGATGCGTCTTTGGCGAGGCTGGAGAGTGCGCTGAAGCTGTCCGTGAGCCCTTCCGGATTACATTTCTATGACCGGTTGGGGGAGGTGGGGCTCAAACTGCTCGCGGCGAACGAGGAGCGTTACAACGTGCGCCCGCCGGCGGATGCCACCATGAATGAACGGCTCAATACTCTGCGCGAGCTGCTCATCAACCGGGTGGCCTCCAGCCTCGGGGTGAAAGCGCCGCGCGCCGACCAGCCCTTGCGCGACCGGCTGCGCGACCTGTTTAACGCGCTTGACCGGGTGGCCGACGAACCGAATGAAGGCAGCGCTTACTCCAAGGACCTGGCGCGCGAACAGGAACGGTTGATGGCCGGGTTATACCGCGAACTGGACCGCGTGCTGGGATTCGTCTCGGTCAGCGAAGACTATGCGCTTGGCCGCCCGGTGCAAGAGCGCTTCTGCGACGTGCTGGGGCGGCTGGAACGCGAGGTGCTGGGGCGCGAGCGCTTTTTCGGCCCCCAGCGCGCGGTGATCCGCGTCGGCGAGCCGATCAACCTCAGCGAGCACTACCCACGCTACCTGGCGGATAAGCGCGCGGTGGTGCAAGAGCTGACCTTGGACCTTGAAGCGCGGGTGCGCGGCTTGCTGGAGGAAACAGCAGAATTGCTGACACCGTGCCCTTTAACGGAAGCTTGAGCTGCGGCTCAGGCGACTATTGCCTAGCCGGCGGGATCAATCGGATCGGGTTAGCATGACTTTATCCCGCGTCTCCGCGCAATCCAAGAGAGGCACTGGTAAAAGGGCATTTAGCGATTAGTTTTCCCGGATTTAGTTAGCACTTAACCACCTCGTGCCAGTTTCATGCTTCAATACGGTTGATGCCTAGCTCAATCATTCATCAGGCGACATCGGAGACTTCATGGCGCATCCTTTGTCTGCTGCGATTGGGCGACCGCCGCATCCGCGCCATTAAGCATGCGCTTGGCATGACCGAATCGGCATTCTCCCATGCGCTCAGCAAGCTCGAGAACCTTGGGCTTGTCAACACGCGCAAAATAGGCCGCGAGAAGGTTTCAGGGCTCACTCCACGGGGGCGGATTGTGTTTGCCAGCCTGCAAGCCATCTGCTTCACGCTTGGCGGCTCGGACGGCACCCAGGTAGAGGACGATTCGGCATTGGTTGGATTCCTGCGCGAGTCCGCCAGTCTGGCCAGCGAAGACTAGGCCAGCTCCCTTTCTCCATTAGCGTTTTAACAATGTTCTCTTGTGTCACATGCAATAGCAAACGGTTGGTATTAGATTTTGTCAGTGCTTATTTAGGATGAAATTTGCAGTAGGGCAAACGATGGAGTTTAAGAATTGGACGATAAGCGCCAAGCTGGTTCTAATCAAGCTGGCAACCGGAACCTTTGCGGCGTTGGTTGTCGGCGTTTAGTCCGGCATGTCCCGCTACCGGGCGGTTAGCGTAAGTATCAAACAGCATTTCGAGTTGAACCGGGGCATCCGCCAAGCGTAGCTTGAGGAGCGGCAGGATGCCCAAGGCAGCGCCGGTTCCGTTTATTATCCAGGCCGCAAGATCAACTCCGCTTGCCGCGGGTGTTCGCCGAGAAATCTCACCGCGCCGCTTCAGATGTGATTGCGGGGGGAAGTTGCTGCTGGGTAATCGCTACAGCGTTTGGTGGAACAGGTCGGCTTGGGCGGAGATGCTGGCGCCGTCCTGCAGGATGTGGATGACCCCGACGTCATGGCGCAGCAGGGTTTGGCCAATCAGCGTGTGGCGGTGGCTGGCCAGCGGGTCGGGCTGGGCGCTGACCAGGCAGACGCTACGCTCACTCGCCCAGGCTAAGAGCTGCTGAATTCCCTGGCGGTAGCGGCCCTCGCGCTCCTTGGCCACATTGTCCACCCGGCCTTCCTCAGTGAGCGGCCCAAGCTGGTTGCCGAGCCAGAGGTACTCCCAGCCGGCCTTGCGCGCTTCCTGCTCCAAACGGTCGCGGTTGAACCACGGGGCGTCCTGGACATAGGGGAAGCTGCGGACATCGATCAGCATCTCCACCAAGCGCGGGGTGAGCAGGCGCTTGAACGACTCCCAGCTTAGCTGGCCGTGGCCCACGGTGTAGATGCTGTACTGCGGCATGGAGGTTGCATTTTAGCAGGCTACAGCCACAGTTCCATGGGTAATTGGTTATTGAATGCGCAGTCAAGAGTGTGAACGGTGGGCGATTTTGCGTCTTATTATATGGAACAGCACCCAAGTGAGGTAGTCTATTTATGTATATTGGGATAGAATATTGGGTTCCTAGGTTTTGGAGGTAACGATGCGAAACCTGTTGGTAGCCGTTATCGGATGTTTTATGCTCTTCGGTGCAGTGCCCGCGCTGGCGCAGGACGCCCCGACGGACGCCACGCCGCTGGCCGCGTTTAACCGTGATCTGGTTAACAAGGTCAAGAAGAGCTGCATTTACATTTGGATCATGAACTCCGCCGGTGGCTATAGCCAATCCACCGGTATCGGTTCCGGCGTGATTATCATGGGCTTGCCCGAGGAGAATGCGGCCCTGGCGATTACCAACCACCACGTGGCTGGTGATTCCACCCTGCTGCAGGTCGAAACCTGGGATCGCAAGACATATAAGTCGGAGATGCTGACCACCGACGCCGGCATCGACGCCTCGCTGATCAAGATCTACGATATCGCCCCTGACGCATATGAACCAGCGGTCTTGGGCAATAGCGACGAAGTTCAAATCGGCGAACCGGCGCTAGCGGTCGGCGCTCCCGGCAACTCGACCGCAGTGAATACCAACCGCGGCGATCCGATGGCCACCTTCGGCCTGCATCAGTCGACCACCATGCGCGTGGTGACGGGCCGCCAGTCAGATCCATACGAGTTCATCATGACTTGGGCTGGCTGGCGCAACGACCTGGGCCGCCAGGTGATGACGAACCTGCCGTTTAGGTTCATTACGCAAGCCCCGATTTCCGGCGGCAACTCCGGTGGGCCGCTCTTCAACAATCAAGGCGAAGTGATTGCGCTGAACCATGCGCACCGCAGCTTTGGTTCCAGCATCAACCAGAACGAGAACTACAGTATCCCGATCAATCCAATCAAGAAGCTGGTATTCGGCTACTTGGACAAAGGCGCTTACGAGCTGCCGTGGTTCGGCATGGATGTAATCATCCCGCCGAACTTCAGCCAGTCCCAGCAGATTCAAGAATTCGTCGAGCGTTATGTGGACGTCAAGAAAATCGAGGTCTTCAATGTCCGCCACGACAGCCCGGCAGAGCGCGCGGGTCTGCAGCGGGGCGATGTGATCATCGAGTTCGACGGCCGCACCTTCCCGGATCTGATCGACTTCCGCACCTACGTCTTCAGCATGGAAATTGGCAAGATAGTGCCGGTGTTGATTGAACGCAACGGGCGGGAAGTTGAACTGACGATGGAGGTCGGCATCAAGCGCACTTACGACAGCGAGTTTAGCCTCTAGTTTTCTTTTATTTGGACTGTAAAACCGCTGGCTGGCAGTAGATGTGATATGCTATTGCTAGCCAGCGGTCTTTTTTTCGCTGCGGCCGTTTGGACAACTTGGAGGACTAAATGGGACGGTTATGGGTTTTCGCGGTTTTACACACGTTTATTGCAGTGCTGTGCTGTGGCGCAGCAACGGCACAGGAGGCAAACTCCACCACCTCATACCTGCCGGCCTCTCCGTTAGCAGCTTTCAACCGGGATCTGGTTGACAAGGTCAAGAGGAGTTGTATTTACATTACAGCAGTGCCCACGGCGCCTCAACCGAATTCGATGGGTACTTACAGTTTTTGGATCGGGAGCGGAGTGATTTTTATGGCCCTGCCGGAAGAGAATGCCGCGCTGGCCTTGACCAACCACCACGTCGGTAGCGATACATTGATTATGAAGGCCAATACCTGGGATCGCCACAGCTACCGCGTCGAGTTGCTGACCACTGATCCCGGCATCGATACAGCCGTATTAAAGATTCTCAATATTCCGCCTGATGCGTATGAGGTTGCTCCACTGGGTAACAGTGACATGGTTCGTCTGGGCGAACCTTGCCTGGCAGTCGGTGCGCCGGGAAGCCAAGAAGCTCAAAACATCGACCGGAGCGATCCTTTCGGTCAATGGGGCTTGCACCAGACTACAACTATGGGCATCATCGGTGGAATTGAAACGAGCCCTTGGGATCACATGGATTTTCACTTGGCGTTCCAGGATATGGGCAAGGAAGCGATGACGAACTTGCCCTACCGGATTAAGTGCATGTCTGTGATCAACGGTGGAAACAGCGGCGGCCCGTTGTTCAACAGTACCGGGGAACTCATCGGGTTGAACCACGCGACCAGCGGCAGCGGCTTAGGCGAGCTGCAGTACTTCACGATTCCGATCAATTCATCCAAGAAACTTGCCTTTGAATACTTGGATAAAGGAACCTACGAAATTCCTTGGTTCGGCATGGACGTGTTGATTCCGCCTACAAGTTTAAACTATAGCGGATTGGCCACGTTCATCGAGAAGAATCTGGATCTGAAGACTATCACAGTGTTTCAAGTCCGCCATGATAGCGCCGCGGAACGAGCGGGATTGAAAATGGGAGACATCATCATTGAGTTCGACGGGCTGACCTTCAATAACCTGGTAGACTTCCGCCGGTATGTCTTCAATATGGAGATCGGCAAGCAGGTGCCGGTTGTGGTGGAACGCAACGGGCGGGAAGTTGAACTAACGATGGAAGTGGGGATCAAGCGCAGGTACGACAGCGAATTCAGCCTCTAGCCATTTTGGATTCCAGCTATATGGGATCAAAATATGCGCGTTACCTTATAACCTAGTTCCAGGTGCCCCTTGGTCCGCAGATCCAGGGGCGCTGGCGTGAGAAATAGCCTAGGAATGGGCATACTAACCGGTTGGACCTGTGGCTGGCTACTGAGTTAATGCAAGCTTAGCCTGGGATGGTTGAGAAGAGGTTGCATCTGCTCGCGAAGTCCCGTATTATTAGCCAAGTATTGCATTAGTCAAAGCTTAAGCTGTGCTGGTCATAATTTAGAGGTAATCGATTAAGGAGTGATTGATGTCTATCGATATCGGACGGTTGTTCACGAACGCTTGGGAAAAATTCTCCGCCAATCTAGCCATGGCGATCGTGGTGTATCTAGTTGGCGCAATCGTCGGCGGGCTGCTCGGGGTGATCACCCTCGGCATAGCCGGTGTCCCCGTGTTTGTTGGGTTAGCCAAAGCGATGCGCAAGTTGCAGCGCGGCGAAGCGCCGGAAATCAACGATCTTTTCAGTGAGTTCTCCAACTTCAGCAAGTGGATCATGCTGTGGGTGCTGGGGCTGGTCATCGGCCTCGTCTCTGGCCTAATTGGTTTAATTACCTTCGGCATTGGCGCGGCCATCATCGGACTCGCGGCTGGATTTGTGTTGTTCTTTGTGGTTCAGTTGATGCTCGAGCAGAACATGCCTGCATTTACCGCGCTGCAGGACAGCTTCGGGAAGGTGAAGGATAACGTCGGCGCGCTGTTTCTGCCGATCTTGCTCGTGTTGATCGTCTCCAACATATTTGCCCCAATCACAGGTCCGATGATGGCGATTGCTTCCTGGGATATTTACGATGAGGCTTATAAGTCGTAATCACTGAACGAGCGAACTTGTTTAGCCTTCAATTGCCAGCGGGTGCGTCGGTATCCTTCGCGCATATGGCGGTATCCGTATGTGAACTAGCTGAGATGGCATCTAATATAGCGTCTTAGCAGACTGTCAGCGGGTTTAGGTAGTGACTCGCAGGCGGTTTTAGTATATGCTTATTAGGTTAAAGGTATCTTTAACCGCAGATGGGAGGTAGGCGAGCCCCGTGGCACACGCATATGTACCAGGTTTGAGGGTGACGGCGCAGACGACACTGCGCCGCGAGCGCATGCTGCCGCTCAAAGGCAACGTGTTGGTGGAAGAAGGCCAGGTGGTGCGCAGCGAGGAAGCAGTCGCGCGCACCGAACTGCCTGGTCCCGTGAAAACTATTAACGTCGTCAACATCCTTGGCATTGACCAAAGCCAGATCGACCAGTTCATGTTGAAGAAGGCCGGCGACAACTTCACCAAGGGTGAAGTCATCGCGCAAAACAAGCCATTTCTCGGCATGAAGTTCATGCAGACGCGCATCCTGGCGGAGTTTGACGGCACCGTGGACAACATCTCCCCCATCACCGGCCAGGTGATTTTGCGCTATCCGCCGCGCCTGGTCGAGCTCAAGGCCTATATCGATGGCAAGGTGACCGAAGTGCGCCCGCAGGAAGGCGTGGTGGTGGAATCCACCGGCAGCTTCATCCAAGGCATCTTCGGCATCGGCGGCGAGACTTTCGGCGAGCTGGTGGTTGCCGTGGAGGGGCCGGACAGCGTGCTTGACGTAGATAAAATCAAGCCGGAATACCAAAATAAAATCATCGTCGGCGGCAGCCTGCTAACCAACAACGCATTCAAACGTTGCGCCGAGGTCGGCGTGCGCGGCGTGATCGCGGGCGGCTTCCACGATAAGGACCTTAAAGAAATACTGGGTTATGACCTGGGCGTGGCGATCACCGGAACGGAAGACAAGGGTTTAACCCTGGTGATGACCGAAGGCTTCGGCAAAATCAGCATGGCGCACAAGACCTTCGATTTGCTCAAGCAGCGCGAAGGCAACCGCACCAGCATCAGCGGAGCCACGCAAATCCGCGCGGGCGTCATCCGTCCCGAAGTGATCATTCCGCTGACTAAGACCGAAGGGAAGTCCGCGGCGCAGGCTAAGCAAGAAAACATCGGCACCCAGATGGGCGACCCGGTGCGCTGCATTCGCGAGCCGTACTTTGGGCGCTTGGGCACGGTCAAGCGCCTGATTCCGGAGCTGACGGTGGTGGAGAGCGGTACGAAAGTCCGTGTGCTGGAAGTCCAGTTCGAGAATGGCGAAACGGCGGTGGTGCCGCGCGCCAACATTGAAATGATCGAGGAATAATTAAAGGATCAGGGTAGACACGCCGCCGAGAGCGCGGCATGGTTAATCTGAGCAGAAGCAGGTGGTTGCTGATGCGGAAAACTATTTGGTTGTTGCTACTGGCAGGCTTAAGTATTGCGCTAGCCTTGCCGTTGCTGGCCCAGGACCCGCCGCCAGCTCCGGACACGGAGACAGGCACGGAAGTAGGCGCGGCTCCCGCTGAGGCAGCCGGCGCAGCGCTTGAGGGCGAACCCGCGGTCCCGGCAGAAGGGCTGGAAGGGGAGATACCCGATGTGGGCCTGCAGCTGTTGCCACCTCCAGCCCCGCCGGTTGTGCTCCCCCGCCCGTCGGAGATTGCGGTGATTGACGTCGCCAATGACAATGGCGCGAATGTCGGCGCACTGTGGAATTGGGACCGCGAGCCGGCAGCGGCCGATCGGTTCTGGTTCCTGGTGAAGGCCGACCCAGCGCTGCTGGAGCAATACAAGTTGAGCGACGCCGAGAGCGCTCGTCTCGCCGGGGCTGTGGAAGAGCTGCAGAATGCGTTGCACGAAGCGCGTCCCCGATTTGAAGGCCGCAGCATTCTGGAGGAATATGAAGCGGCGAATGCAGCGATGGGTGAGGCGCAGTTGGATTATCAGAATGCATTCAACAACAAAGATCCGATGACGGCTCAACTGCGCAAGACTTCATTCACCACAAAACTGCGGTTCGACACAGTGGCCAAGCTCCGCGACAAGCACCGCGACCGGTTCACCAAGAAAGCGGCGCGGCTGGCGGAGCGTCAGAAGTTCTACGATTACTTAAGCGCCACAATTAACGCGAACGATTTCGTGCCTACCGACAAGATCCAGATGGTCCCGTTGAAGGTTGGGGTAAAGGGCGCTGCGACCAACCGGTTCCTGCATAATCCTGAGAACCCGGACATGTTCTACCTGGAGATTAGCGAAATCAAGCCATTCTACCCAGGCATGTTCGACGGCACTTTCCAGCCCGGAGCGCTCAACGATTACGATGAGGAAATAGGCCAGGCGCTGTCGATCCCGTTTACGCCAGGCACGGCGTACAACCTGCAAATGGTGGTGTACCAGAACCCGCCGGACACGCCCGAAGGCGCTGAACTGAGCTTCGAGGAAGTGCTGGCGCTGGAGCACAAGGAGTTCTACGACTTCGGCACCGTGACCCCGCGCGTGAACTACTTCGATATCTCCAAAACGAATAACTTCATCTTCGCCATCGCTTTTGCCGCCATCATCCTGGTGGCAATCATGATGGCGCGGCGCAACCCGAATTTATTCATCCGCCGCATCTCCGGCCTGGAGGCGGTAGATGAAGCGATCGGGCGCGCCACCGAAATGGGCAAGCCGGTGCTGTATCTCACCGGTTTGGACCCGGTCAGCACATTGTCAACCCTGGCGGCAATCAACATCCTGGGCCGCGTCGCCCGGCGCATTGCAGACTATGAATCCGACTTGATTGTGCCGTGCCGCGACCCGGTCGGCATGACGATCTGCCAGGAGGTTGTGCGCGAGGCTTACCTTGACGCCGGCCGACCGGACGTGTACCGCGAGGACAACATCTTCTTCGTCACCGAAGACCAGTTCAGCTTCACCGCCACAACCTGCGCCATCATGGTGCGCGAGAAGCCGGCGGCGAACTTCCTGATGGGTTATTACTACGCGGAAAGCCTGCTGCTAGCCGAAACCGGTGCGTCAACCGGCGCGATTCAGATCGCCGGGACCGACGCGCTGCACCAGTTGCCGTTCTTCATCGTCACCTGCGACTACACGTTAATCGGCGAGGAGCTTTATGCCGCCAGTGCGTACCTGTCGCGGGAACCGATGCTGCTGGGCAGCTTGAAGGGCCAGGACCTCGGTAAAGCGTTGATCATGGTGATCATCGTCCTGCAAACCCTGTTGTTCCTGTTCAGCCCGGAGTTCGACTGGATCAAACTGTTGGTGGAAGCGCTCTAGGAGGATACGGTGCTCTTTCTAAAACGGCAATTGCCGATCATCATCGGTTTCGTGATGGGGATCTTAATGTGGGCCCGTTATTACATCCCCACTTCGGGAAGCGAGACGCTGCAGGACGAGTTCACCCGCTGGGCGCGCATCATCGTCGGCTTCGCGTCATTGCTGGGCATTCTCTCGCTGCTGCATCACCACTGGAACAAGATCAAACTCAAGCGACCCGGATTCGGCTATAGCTGGATTACGATTGGGGCGTTCTTAGTGATGGCGGGCACCGGGCTGCTTCCCATCCCCATCCCCGGCTTCGCTGAGATGCAAAACCAGTCGGCGAGCTTTCACAAGTGGATGTACGACTACCTATTCGTCCCGATGCAGGCGACGATGTTCTCCATCCTGGCGTTCTTTATCGCCTCGGCGGCGTTTCGCGCATTCCGCGCCCGCAGCCTGGAAGCCAGCGCATTGCTACTGGCTGCCTGCATCATGATGGTGGGGCGCGTGCCGGTCGGCGACTGGCTGGCGAGCCGGTTAATGGTGGGCGATTTCCATTTCTTCGACCTGCCGACCATTGCGAGCTGGCTGCTCAACGTGCCTAACAGCGCCGCCCAGCGCGGCATCCTGCTGGGGGTGCTGCTCAGCCAGGTGGCAATTTCGGTGCGTATTATCTTTGGCATTGAGCGCACCTACATGGGAGGTGGCGACTAATGGCCTTCGTGAATTTCATCTTGAATCTGGACCGGCGTGTGATTTTCGCAATCGTTGCGCTGCTCGTGGCGATTCCGCTGATTTGGCCGTTGAAGCTGCCGATCGTAACCACGCCTGAAGTCCGCGGCATCTATGACCAAATCGACAAACTGGGTCCGAATGATCACGTGCTGCTTGCCGGGGACTTTGATCCGGCCAGCAAGCCGGAGCTCTACCCGATGCTCAAAGGGCTGCTGGCGCACTGCTTCCAAAAGGGTATCAAGGTGCATGTGTTGACGCTCTGGCCCGCAGGCCCCGCGCTGCTGCAAACGGCGATCGAGGAACAAGCGAAGATTTATAAAAAAGTCTCCGGCACCGACTTCGTCTTCCTCGGTTATAAAGCCGGGAACGTGGCGGTGATTCTGGGTATGGAGAAATCCATCCCCGGTACATTCTCGACAGATCACTACGGCAAGCCGACCGCCCCGATGGCGATCTACCAGAATGTGAATAAGACCGCTGACATGAGCTACATCGTGGATATCGCGGCAGGCGCCACAGTCGAAACATGGATTGCCTACGCAGCGGAGCGCACCGGCGTGCCGATGGGCGCGAGTTGCACTGCGGTTTCCGCCACGAGCTATTACCCTTATTTGCAGGGCAACCAAATCACCGGCCTGGCGGGCGGAATGAAGGGTTCGGCGGAGTATGAGACATTGTTGAACACCAACTACAGCATTCCGCCGGGTGATGCCACAAAGGGTATGGACGCGCAGAGCGCGATTCACATCTTCATCGTGTTGTCGATTGTCGTGGCGAACATCTGCTTCTTCATTAACTCGCGGAATGAGCGCTTGCAAAGGAGGAGTGCGTAATGCTGACTCCCGGTGAAGCCATTGGCATGACCCTAGCCGCCGGCCTGATGCTGATGATGTTCAGCTTCCTTTACAAGGAC
>CAYXMN010000042.1:0-17460 GCA_964465955.1 uncultured Planctomycetales bacterium | reverse complement strand
GACGGCACATATGAGGAAAACTCCGCCACGCCGCCAGCCTGGGCGCAGCACTTCAACACCGAGGGCCGCTTCACCGTGGCGCTGCGCGTGACGGACAACGACGGCAACACTGACACGGACCAGGTGGTGGTCAACACCGCGGCGGACAGCGGCTGGGTGGGCGTGAACATCCCTGGCTTGACCACGCCCGGTGCCCCGGTCTGGGACGCGGACGGCCTGCCGCTGGTGGCCTACTCGCAAGGCCTGTATTTATCCTGCATCCGTGCGCAGAACACACTGGGCCAAACCTGGGACAGCCCGCTGGATATCTATTACTCCGGGAATGGCGTCTACCCTTGTGCAGCAACAATCAATGGCGTGCCCGCACTGGCATTCGAGACGGTGGGCACGGAAGGTTTTGACCTGTTGTATGTCACCGCCAAGAACGCGGCGGGCACGGAGTGGAATGAACCATACTATGTCTGCAAGGGTCCGCACATACTGCAGGATCAGGGCCAGCCGCAACTTTTCGAGCTTAACGGCATGCCGGCCATCGTCTACCAAACTGACGAACCCTATGGCTCGCGCAACCTGTTCTGCTACCGCGCGCTCGATCCCCAAGGCCATACCTGGGATGAAGGCACGCTCATCGGTCCGGACAACGTGGTGGGCTCCAGCAGGGTGCGTTATATCAACTCGCTGCCCGCGGTGGCGTTTGTCTGGCATAATGACGCCGAGAGCCGTTATGAACTAGGATTTTCGATTGCCACGGATGAGAACGCTAGCGATTGGGGTACGGAGGTGCAGATTCTCGCGTTGACGGCAGGCGAACCCGGCGACGTGTGCTACGGCCTCGACCTGATCCAGGCGGGCTGGAAGCCTGGGGTGGCCTATTGTGTGGGGCCGATCCCGAGCGGTGCTAAAGATGTGATGTTCTTAATCGGCGATGACAACTACGGTTCCGCCTGGACCGGCACGCCGCAGAACATCTATCACTGCACAGGCGAGTTTGATTACCTGAAGTGGCCCCAGCTCGACCTGATCGCGGGCAGCCCGGCCATCCTGTTCGAGGAATGGTCGCCCAGCACTTTCGGACGGCTGGTGTACGCGCGGGCGCAGACCATGACAGCTGTGTCCTGGGGTGCGCTGGAGGAAGTGGCGCGCGTGGAGAGCGGCGTGACGAATGACTATGAGCCGTACTCGCGCTACCTCACCCTCGGCGTGTCCGGCGGCCTGCCCGCGGTCGTGACGTACTGTGGCACAGAAAGCGCGCAACAGTGCATCTTCTACACGCGGCGGTAGCCCCAGCGGGTAGAATTGCGCTAGATTCTCACTCCACCCTGGAGGGCTGGATGGATTCGCTCGCTTACCTGCCACTTTGCTTGCTCTGCCTGGCCTTGGCCTGCGCCTGCCCGGCGCCCGCGCGCGCGGCTGAGCCCGCGCCGGTAGACGCGCCCGCCATCATGGCGGAGCTGCGGGCCGCCCTCGCGCAGCGTGAGCTGTGGCCCGGCTACGACCCGCTGGCCATACCGGTGGCCATCTTCGACGGTGCAAACACGTACCTGTTCCACCATCCCGCGCCGCCGGAAGGCTTCACACCCAGTGCGGATGATCCGCGGGTGGCGGTCTATTCTGGACGGCACCCTCTGGTCGTCGCCAACACGGCGGTCGAGCTGGGCGGCGTGAACACCGCGACCTTCATGCCCAACCTGGGCGCGGGCGGCCCGGCGCGGGCGGGCGCCGCGGTGATCGCGCACGAAGCATTCCACGTCTACGAGCTGGCTAAGCATTCGGCGTGGTCGGCCAATGAAGCGGAGCTGTTCACCTTCCCCAAGAGCGATCCGGTGTGGCTGGCCGCGCGGCGCTTGGAGCTGGATGCCTATCGCACCGCGCTGGCCGCGCCTGAGGCGCAGGCGTGCCAGGCCTGGGCGGCGCAAGCGCTGGCGCAGCGTGCGGCATGGGCGGGCGTGCTCACGCCGGAGCAGCAGGGTTACCTGCGCGAGCTGGAGCGGATGGAGGGGCTGGCGGCGTACCTGCAAACCGTGGTTGAGCACCCGGACGCGCCCGACCCCAGCATCCTCGGCAGCAGCGATTTCCACGCAGCCGAGACCCGGCGGCAGTCGTATTACACTGGCACCCTGCAAGCATTACTGCTCGACCGGCTCGCTCCCGGCTGGCGCGCGCGGCTGGAAGCGGATGACACGCAATACCTCGCGGACATGCTCGCGGCGGCGCTGCCTGCTGGCCTGCAACCCGCGGCCTTCACGCCGGAGCAGCTGGCGCAAGCCCAGGCGCAGGCGCAGCAAGCTGGCGCGGACTATTCGGCGGGCCTCGCGCAGCAGCGTGCGGACTTCGACGCCCTGCCCGGCTGGCGCGTGATCGTGCTGGCGGAGATTTCGCTGCTCTGGCCGCAAGGCTTCGACCCGATGAATGTGGCGAACCTCGGCGGCGGCGAATTGCTACATCTGCGGTTTCTGCGCCTGGGCAACGACTGCGGCGCGCTGGAACTAATGGACGGCCAAGCGCTGACTGCCCCCGCCGGGGAGCACCCGCTGTTCAACGGGCTCCAGCGCGTGGAGCTTCGCGGGCTCAGCGGCGAGCCACAGGTGTATGAAGATGAGCGGCGCGCCAAGCTTGTGTTTGACAACTTCACGCTGGAATTCAGCCCAGCCTTGCTGGAGCGGACTGGAGAGCAGGAATACACAGTACGTGTAATGGGGCCGCAGCCTTAAGGCGTTCTTCAGAGGAGCGATTCCGGGTACAGCGTAATTGCGACAGCTTGGCGTTGTATATGAACTGGCCGGTATTGAGACTGCAGGTGAACGATAGTACATGGTTGCTTTATAGGCCACGGATTTATCATTAGTGCGATATAGAATCTTGAATGTTTTTCGGTTAAGCGCTGCAACTTGCACACCTAATTGAGACTCTTAAATGGCAGCACAGACTAGGAGACTTCAATGTCGGAGAAACGTCCGCGGTTTAGGACTCGATCGTTCATCAGCCTGCTGCTGCTGATCAGCGCGGCCGGGCTGATGATCACCGGCCTGATGCTGGAGTTCCACAGCGAGGGCCTGCGCGCGGTGCGCCACAGTACGGAAGCCATCCACAGCGTGCTGGCGTTCGTCTTCATCATCACTGGCGTCTGGCACGCGAGCTGCAACCGCCGCGCCATTGCCAGCGCTTGCCAGCCCGCCTTCAAGCTGCGCCTGGCCAGCCCTGAAGCAGCTTGGGCCACGGGGATCGTGTTCGCGCTGCTCGCGCTGTTCGCCGGGCACACGCTGGTGGAGCAGGATGAAGGCGCGCACAACCGGCACCGTTACGGCGCGGAGACGCACGAGCAAGCTCCAGCGGACGGGGACGCCTTACGGTCAGGCGACGGCCCGGACTAGCGCGCGCCACCGTGCGCGTAGGACGGCGCTCTGGCATAACCTACGCATGCCAGCGGCCACCCACCATCCTTGTAGTTGAAGCCCTGATCACGCTGCCTCGCCGGCGTCCCCGCACAGCCAGGCCCACGGTGCGTGCGGCCACAACCATGGCGCGGGTGCGCTGCTTAAGGCATTGTGGTGGCGCTCGCCATCAACTTCGCCTGGCTCATCGTCGCCGGCGCGGTGATCTGGCTCACCGGCTGGTCGCCCGCCGACCCGATCGCCAGCGTGCTGATCGGCGCGTTGATCCTCTATGGCAGCCTCGGCCTGCTCCGGCGCACGGCGCACATCCTGATCAACGGCACGCCCGCGGGCATCGACTACGAGGAAGTGCTGGCTAGCCTGAGCGCCAACCCGCATATAGCCGAAGTGCACGACCTGCACATCTGGAGCATCACCGACACCGAGCCGGGCCTGTCCGCGCATCTGCGCCTCGTGCCGGAGTGTTGTGATAGCGCGCACTGGCAGGCCTGCCTGGCGCAGGCGCAAGCGCTGCTGCGCGAGCGCTTCGGCATCACGCACTCCACGCTGCAGATGGAACCCACAACGCTGGCCAAGGACGAGCGCATCATCTAGGCCGTAGCCGGCGGGCTCGCTTGGCGGGGGAGCAGTCTCGGACATGCCGGCGAAAAACCGAACAACTCAGGGCAATCCTCGTCCATCAGTCCATAACCCGGGAGGAATAACATGGACAGGCGGGTGTTATGGATTGCCGCGCTGTGCGGCGGAGCGGCCTTGGTGATCGTGGGGCTGGCGGGGTGTAACGAAGCGCGAACGAGCGCAGAGAAAGGGGACATTATCTTTGCCGATCTTGAATATAGCCTGGACGACGATCGGCTGGAGGATAAACACCCGCAGTTCGCCCCGGAGCTGACGCAGCTAGCCATGTTACCGGACGGCACCACGGTTTGGCTCAACGGCAGCCAGGCGATTATCGGTCTCGATATGGTGGGGATGATCGAGGATGACGCGAAACTGGAAGGCAGAATCTTTCCTAATTTCAGCGCAGCGCTCAAGGCGCAGACTTCCAGCCCGCCGCTGTTTTCGCTAGACCAGGCGGACAGCTTCACCAAGTACACGGATGACCGGCTGTATGCGGGGCTGGAGCTGGTAAATGATCATGAGGACGCAGTGTATCCCGGGGGCAAGCAAGCCTATCTGCGCGTTTTGCTGGCGGCGGTGGAGGCGCAGCCGGCGGAGGCGGCGCGGGATGAGGCCTGCGCGTTCCTCGCCGCGGCGCTGAAGCTGGGCGGGGACCCGGCAACGGTGGAACCGGCAGTGCAAGCTGTGGTTGACCAGGAGCTCCAAAGCTTCGAAGCGCAGCCGCAATACTCCAAGCCGGTGGGGTTCTATACCGAGAGCGAGGAGTTAAAACGCATCTTCCGGCGCGACCGGCTGCTGCAGCAACCGTTCGGCAGCACGCCGTATGCTGGCGGCTGCTATGCCAAGCGCGAGCTGGCGGCGATCATCGTCATCGCGCGCGCCGTCAAGGCCAGCCCGGCGTTGCTGGACGCCTACACGAAGTACCTGCGGCTGATGGAAGTGATGACTAACCCAGTCAGCAACATGAACCTGCTCGACCTGCTGCCGTACGAGAGCCTGTGGGACGACCCGGCTGCGTTGTGGGAGGCGTTAGAGCAGTCGCCCGCGATGGAGCGTTGCACGAAGCGTGGCAATATCGATCCGGCCTCAGTGGGTGTAGCGTTCTGGCCGTTCTCGACGGCCAAGGAGAACCGGCTGTTTGCGCGGCTCTATAGCATGTGGGAAACCCTACCGCCGACCAGCACGATGGACGACTTCATCAAGGCGATCCGCGCGGGCGAAGTCAGTTTAGCGCCCGAGGCGGACAGCGGGTGGTACGACTACCAGCTGTACGCACTGGAGCCGCTGCTGCTGCCGGAGCGCGCGCTGGAGACGGACAAGCTGCTGCTGCATGTGAAGTACAAGGGGCGGCTGGCGAACGTGTTCAAGTCGCTGGCCACCCAGCGCCGCGAGACGCACATCAAGCAGCTGCAAACTGGTGCTGGCCTAACCTGCGCGCCGGTTCCAGTCGAAATGCCGGACAAACTGCAACTCAGTCTCGAACCGGCGGCCACGAACTACCTGCGGACGGCGCGCGGCTACACGTTCCTGGCGGATGCTCTGGCGAAGATCTACGGCCCGGAGCAGTACGCGCAGCTCGTCCTGGCGGACCAGCGGAACTTGGCGGAGGCCCTCGATCACTCGCGGCGGACGTTCTACGGGTTCTACCTGCTCGCTTGCGATGACATGAAACTGCCCCTCGCCCTCGAACCAGCGGACCTGGCCGCGCTGGCCGTTGCGGACCCCGACGTCTTGCCAGCGGTAGACGAGGATGTGCTGAACCAGCATCCGATCCTGCGCACGGGGGGGCTGACCCCTGCCCAGCAGCAGGCCGCGCTATACGCGCTAAACGAGGCCAAGACCTTCATCGAAGGCTATGCTCAGCAGCCCTGCGCGCAGTACGACGCGCGCGTGATCGTGCCGGTGCTGAGCGATATGGAACGCAAGGAGTGGCGATATTGGGTGGTGGTGGGCGTGCAGTACCAGCGCGTACGCTGCTGGTTTGCGCAAGAGCCGCTGGCAGTCGCTCAGCAAGCGGGCGCTAACGGGGTAAAACTAAGCTTTGCCGAAGCCAACACACATTTCACCAGCGGGGAAGCGTACGAGTATTCGCTGGCTCAAAACGAATACTTGATCCCGAGCTATGTCTTTACGGAGATCACGCTAGGCGCCGAGCCGCCCACGCGCGAGGAACTGCGCGCCATCTGCGACAAGTGCGATACGTTGGAGGAGATCACCAAGGCGCTCAAACAAAAATTCCAGAGATAACAACTGCGTAGTATAAATAACTGCTAGCCCGATACATCTACATTAATGTTAACCTGGCGCATGAACGCCGTGCTTGCGCTTTGATACCGCGGCGGCCGGCCGGCGAACCAAAACCCAAGGCTACTGGTCGATCTTGGCAGTATGTGGGAGGGAAGGCGATGGCGAATCTGAAACTCTGGATTGGTTTAGGATTGATTATCCTGGTTGGGCTTGCTGCGGTGTTCGTGGTCTGCAAGTACTGGGATCCTTCACGGAAAGTGCGCTATGAGGAAGTGTTCGACCCGGACGAACTCGCGTCTGAATTAAATGAAGCCCCGGCACCCGTGAAGCGGCCTGCCTTTGCGCCAGAGCTGACGCAATTGATCGAAGACAGCGATGGCCAGCGCTACTGGCTCAACGCCAGCCAAGCGGTGATCGGCCTCGATATGGCGGAGCTGAGACCAGATGATCTCAAGCTGTGTCGCAAACTTTTCCCGGATTTCGCTGAAGCGCTGGCCGCGCTGGGCCAACGCGAGGCTTTGTTTTCGCTCGATCAAGTGACGGGTTATAGCAAGTATACCGACGACCGGCTGTACGCCGGGCTGGAGCTGGCCAACCACCGGGGATCGGCGATCTATCCCGGCGGCAAACAGGGGCTGTTACGCGATTTGCTGGCGGCCGTCCAAGCCCAGCCTGCGAGTGAGGCGCGCACCGCCGCCGGCGCCTGCCTGGCGGCCGCGTTGACCCTCGGCGGGGACAAGCCCAAGCTCGATCGGGACACACGAAGCAAAGTGCAGCGCGCGCTGAAGCGTTTCAAGGGCCAGCAGTATTTCGCCAAGCCCACCGGCTTGTACACGCAAAGCGCCGAGTTGAAGTGCATCTTCCAGCGCGATCGGTGGTTGCAGCAGCCGTATTTCGCGGCAAGCGAGTTGGAGGCCTGTATTGTCCTGGCGCGCGCGGTGAAGTCCGACGCGGTGCTGCTGGCCGCGTACACGAAGTACCTGCGGCTCATGGAAGTGATGACCAACCCGGTCAGCAACATGAACCTGCTCGATTTACTGCCGTATGAAGATCTCTGGGATGACCCACTGGCGTTATGGGCTGCCTTGGAGAAGTCGCCCGCGATGGAACGCTGCGCTCAGCGCGGTAATGATAACCCCGCCACGGTGGGGGTGGCGTTCTGGCCGTTTAGCACCTCGAAGGAAAACCAGCTGTTCGCCCGGATTTATACCAGCGACGTGCTGCCGCCGGGCAGCACGATGGAGGATTTTATTACAGCCATCCGCAGCGGGGATGTGGATCTGGCCCCCGTCGCCGATAGCGGTTGGTACGACTATCAAATCTTCGCGTTGGAACCGCTGCTGCTGCCCGAGCGCGCGCTGGAAACGGACAAGCTGCGATTGAAGCGGCGGTACCAACAACGGCTGGCCAATGCCTTTAAATCGATCATCACCCAGCGTCGCGAAACCCATCTCAAGCAAGAAGCGATAACCTTATGTCCAGAGGCTGAATCTGCCGGCTTCCCAGCGGAACACGAGCTCGCGGCGCTGGTTTTAACGCTGGAGCCGGCGGCGACGAATTACCTGCGGACTGCACGATGTTATACGATGCTGGCCGCCGCGTTGGCCCGGATCTATGGCGCTGAGCAGTACCAGCAGCTGACCCTGGCAGACGGTACGCGCCTCGCCGCCGAGCTCGATCAAGCGCGCTGGATCTGCTACGGCAACTACCTGCTGGCCTGCCACGATCTCAAGCTGCCGCTCAGCCTGGAGCAAGCCGATTTGGCGGTCTTGGCGGCCAAGCCGGCGGACGGCTGGCCGGCGGTGGATGCAGCCTTGCTCAACCGTTACCCGATCCTGCGCACCGGCGGCTTGACTGAGCCGCAGCAGCAAGCGGCGCTGGCGGTGCTGATGGAGGCGCAGCAGTTCATCGATTCGTATGCCTTGGAGCCGTGTGCGCAGTACGACGCGCGGGTGATCGTGCCGGTGCTGAGCGACGCCGCGCGCCGGGAGTGGCGCTACTGGGTGGTCGCCGGCGTAAAATTCGAGCGGGTGTGCTTCTGGTACGAATCGGAGCCGCGGGCCATCCCGGTGAGCGACGCCGCGAGTGGGGATGAGGTGTCCCTGGCGGACGCGAATGCCCGCTTTGCCAGCGGCGACGCACACGGCAGGATGTACGACGGCAACTCAGCGCTCATCCCGAACTATGTCTTCACGGAGATCACCTTGGGCGCCGAGCCGCCCACGCGCGAGGAACTGCGCGCCATCTGCGACAAGTGCGAGACGTTGGAGGAGATCACGAAGGCGCTGAAGAAGAAGTTTAAGTAGCTACCTGGGGTCCGGCGATCCTGCTGCTGGCTGAATGTCTTCAGTGAAGTGCAAACTTATATACTACGCTATAGTATATAAATCTGACCGATCTCAGGCATGCGCCTCAAACTTAAAAGTGGACTGGCCGGGCCAGCCTGGATCGCGCCGCTGGCCAGCCGGCCCCGGGACCGGGCAGAGCTGATTACCTGGTGATCTGGGTAATCGATAAACAGCTTGCTGGAGGTATTGACGATGGTGTTGCTGGCCAAGTGCATGATGCTCGCCGTGCTACCGCTGTGTCTCTGGCTCGGGCAGCTGCAGCCTGCGCGGGCCGAGCTGCCGCAACTTCCCGGCGCCGGGTACATGCTGACGGACGTCGCCGCGCTGGGCCTCGCCATCGCCGTGATCTACATAGCGCGCTAGCGCTGCCGCGGCCTGGCCTGCAATCTCGTCCAGCGCAGCGCTGCCAGGAGCCGGGCCCATCAGCGCCGCGTTCATCGCCGCCACTTCCCCGCGCCCGTCCGCACGGTAACTTTCCTCTAGCCGTCGCAGCGGGGTAATATATTTAAAACGCTGACGGGAGAGATCCATGCGTGTTACGTTGCTGCTGCTGACCGTCTGCGGCCTGCTGGCCGCCTGCGCCGGGGAAGCGCCAGCCGATCCTGCCGCCACCGGCGCTTCGTCCCAACTGGCCGCGGCCCTGCCCGCCCTCGCGCAGCTGCGCGTGGCATCCGGCGCCTACGACACGACCTTCGACGGTTCGCTGGCGCGCTCGCGCAGCGGTGGGGCGAGCATCGTAGGCTCTTCCATGCACCTGCCCGCTGCCGCCGGCGAGCTGGAATGGGCGATCTACGCCTTGCCCAGCAACGGCTTCCCGGTGGAACGCCTGCGCGTGCGGACTTCCTTCAGCGACAGCGGCCCTTGGATCGGCGTCAGTAATTTCACACGCGGCTGCTGGGAGTTTGTGGGGCAGGCTGGCAGCGCCATCTACTCGCATCCGCTGAGCGCGGACAACGTCTCGCCGGAAGGCTACGTCTGGGCCGTCATCGCCACCTGGGACAGTGCTGATGCCAGCGTCATCACAATGTGGATCGTACTGGACGAGCCGGACTGGACGGTGGTCGGTGTGACCACCGGCGACGCTCAGCCAAAGGGGGTGTGCTTGTTCGCCGACGGGCCGGACGGCCTGCCACACATCGCCTACGTCGACGACAGGGATCGTTCAATCAAGGTGGCGCGCGCCCCGTCGATGACACCCACCGCGATAATGTACTGGGATCTCGTGCCAGTGGATTCCCGGTCCACCGGCGACCTCGAGCTGCCGCTAGACGCGGAGTTTATCGCCGGCACCCCCGCCGTTGCCTACCGTGAAGTGGTGAGTCATGCGCTGTATTATGCCTACGCTGGCAGCGCCGAGCCCAGCGAGCTGGCGGACTGGACCATCGTCCACGCTGCCACCTTCGACGACACCGGCACCTATGAACTGAGCCTGGCCGAGTCTGGCAACAGCCCGCGCATCGTTTTCTGCGACGGCGCCCCGCCAAAGATCACCTATGCTTACAGCAATTCGGCCACTCCCCTGGCCTTCACGAAGTACAACGTTGCCAGCGGCTGCTACCACCCCGACCTGGAGGTCATCAATGGCACCCTGGCGCTGAGTATGTTCGATACTTCCGGCGCGGGCACCGATCTTGTTTATGCGACGCCGACCGCGAGTGTGCCGATCAATAGCGACTACTGGCTGCGCGTGCACGTGCAGAACTACAATCCCGACGACTACTCTGGCTCGACGGCATTGGCCGCACTCGGATCGAGCGGCGCGCAGCAACCCGTGCTGGGCTGTATCAGCAACATAGTCGGTACCTTCGATGTGCTGGCGGCAACGCAGGCGGAACCGGGAGCCGCGGACTGGACAGCGGTGCGCCTGTTGGACACCGCGGCATACCAGTTCGATCTCTGCGCCGGGCAGCGCGCGTCGATTGTATTCTCGAACACCAGCGAAATGAATGTGGTCTGCGGCCACGCCACGGTGGCGCAGCCGGATTCACGGACGGACTGGGAACTTTCGCTGCTGGCGGAGGACACCGTCAGCAACGGAATCTCCTGCTGCGAGGTGGCCGGCCGGCCAGCCGTGGCCTGGAACGACTACAGCGACAGCATGATTTACTACGCCTATCGCGATGAATGACCCTTGACTCGCGCCTAGCGCAGCCGTAAATGGGGCCGGCGTTAACCGGCCCCCTGGCGCGATCTCAAGTTCCGTGTTTGGCCGTTCATCGGTTCCCCGGTGTCAGGCATGCCTGCCGCCACCATCAGCAGTAACTGCGTCTCGATATCCATTACTGCCTGCCCGAAGGTACACCACACACCGCGTGAGTGATGTTATACCGCCGTTGCGGCGCGAAGCGGCGTAATGAGAATTAGTCGATATTACAAAATACCCGTGCAACCGGTTACCCCCGGCAGCGGGGCCAGGAAGTATGCACGGTTGCCCAAGCGGCCCCAAACCAAAATCCAAGGAGACGGAGATGCGGTACTTAGTATCACAATCCTGGCGATGCTGGTGTTGAAGGCGATCGCCTCCTGCGGCGGCCTCGATCTAGGCTGTGAGCCTGACGACGCAACCGCCCCGGCAATCAACCGCACCGGAGCGGCGGACGGCATCGAGGCGGCCGGGAAGACCGACTTCGATTTGAAACCGCTGCTGCCAGGCTTCTTCCCGGTGTTCCCGCTGGAACCGAGCATTCCTGGTCCGTAACAACGCCGTGTTCAGTCCAGCCACCAGTGCTCGCTGACGCGGGCTTTTTGGCTTCTGAACCGCCGGACTTTAGCTTACGCCTTGAACTAGCTGCCCCAGTTGTAACCCACGGCACAGGCGTCGGCTTCGGTGATCAATCCATCCAAATCGGTGTCGAAGAACGGGATGTAACCGAGATTCGAGCTGGTCAGGCCCACCATGCCGGCGTAGCCGTCCAGGTCCGCTTGGTCCACCGCACCGTCAGCGTTGGTATCGCCACGGTGGTTAAAAATCCAGACGGGGATGGCGAATTCCGGACCGGGTGTGCTGGTGCTGCTGTAATACTGCACATACAGCGTGGCAAGCTGGTTGGGCTTGGTGCTGACGTTGGAGAGGACGAGGTCGCCGGAGAACGGCGCGCTGTTCACCGGCAGGACGATGTCCTCAGGACCGTCGTTGCCCGCCGGAGCAAGGTCGAGCACGTAGGTGACGGTCGCGACGTCCTGCGGGTCGCTCACGCTGACCGCCAGTTCGAGAATTTCCGGCACTTCACCGAGCAGGGTGTAGGGCGCCACAGACACCGAGCCCAGCGTCGGCACCTGGGTCATGTAGTCCGTGGCCACCACCGCGTCGTCAATCCACCAGCCCGCCGCGGCGCCGGGGTCCTGGCCGGTGGTATTGCGGTTGGATTCCATCAGGAACGCTAAGTGGATCAGCTTGCCGGCATAGGGCGAGAGATCAACGCGCGCCTCGCTCCAAGCGCTGGCATAGCCGGTCCAATACGCATCGGATGCGTCCTGCTTGACGGCGTAATCCCAGGTTAGGCCATTGTCCTCGCTGACCAGGACCGAGCCGCGATCTCGCGCACCGTTGTCCTGCAGATTGTAATGTGTTTGGAAGACCAGGGTTGGATTGGCCGCGTTGGTCAAGTTGATCCGGCGGCTGATCAGGGCGTCGGTCTCGTACTTGCCGTAGGTGCTGTCCGGCAGGCCGCAGTACATCGAGTACGGTGTACTCACCACGTTGTCGATGACCTCCATCCAGTAGCCGGGGCCGTTAGTCGTCACGTCGCTGTAATCCCAGCCCATCGGGTTGAGCCGCTTCAAGGCGGTGACGACAGATTCAGGGTAGCCTCGCACGTCCACGGCCAGGAAACTGCGGTTTTGCAGGTTGTCGAAGTGTTCCACCACCGGGAAGCTGCCGCTGCTGTTGTCCACGATGATATCCAAGTAGGCGTCGGAAGAGTCGGCGCCTTGGATGGCATGGATTTGGATCGTGGTCAAACCGAATTGGATGCTGCTGAGATCCAGCGTCGCCGACCAAGGCGCATTGGCCGCGGTCGCCGCCAGCGCGCCGTTTACGTAATACTCCACCGTGTCCGGCTCGCCGCGGACATCCGGGGCAACCGTGATCGAGCCCTGGTAGATTAGCTGCTCCGGCGCCGGGGCGACAACCTTGACCGAGGCCAGCTCTTCCAGCGCCGCGGCGATATCCAGGCGCAGCGGCGGATTGGTTGTCGAGAAGCCGCTGGTCGGCGCGCCGGTGTCTTCCAGCAGCGAGCGCACCTGGGCAATAGTCAGAGTTGGGTCTGCCGTGTACAGCAAACCGGCGGCGGCGGCGACGATCGGCGAGGAAAAGCTGGTGCCCGCGCCCCAGAAATAGTCATTGTCCGAGGCGGCGCCGCTGCTTTTCAGCCCTTCGCCCGGCGCGCAGATATCCACGCCGTCGCCATAGTTCGATCCGCCGGTCGAGGTGTTGCCGGTGCGTTGGTCCGCGGTGCCGGTCCAGCCCACGCTCACCGCGTTCGTGTAATCGCTGGGGTAATGCGCGTCGGTGACGGAATCATTGCCCGCCGCGGCGACGAACAGCACGTTGTCTTCCAGCAGGTTGTTGACCATCTCCTGCAGCAGCGGGTGGCCGCCGTAACCGCCCCAGCTTAAGTTCACCACTTTCGCGCCAAGCGAGGCGCCGAGGCGGCAGCCCGCGGCGAGGATGTCGTCGCCCGCCGAGCCGCCGTTGGAGATCTTGACCGGGATCACCTCGCAGTCGAAGGCCACCCCGGCGATGGTGCGGTTGTTGTTGGCCTGGCCGCAGACCAGCCCGGCGATGAACGTGCCGTGCCCGTCGGAGTCTTCCATCGTGTTATCACTGTTCGCCAGGTCGCAGGTTTCGCCGGGAAATGCGGTCTGCGGATTGAGCACGCGCAGGGACAGCTCCTCGTGCGTGATGCGCACGCCGGTGTCCACCACGGCAATCTTGACGCTCGCCGAGCCGCGGTTGTAGTCCCAGGCTTCGCCGACGCGGACGCGTTTGTGGCCCCACAGCCCGCCGGAGGTGGTGGTGCTGTCGGTATAGTCCGGGTCATTGACGCTGTAGCAAGGATACAGCAGGCGGCTGTAAGTCGCCCACTCGATGCTGTCCGCGAATTCGCGGCGGATGCCCGCCAGGATCGCCGCGCGGTCCGCGCCGTCGGGCAGCGAGAATCCGGCGAAGTTGAGGCGATTGACGTAGCACTGGGTGCGGATGCCGAGCCCGAAGCGCTGGGCGATGGCGCCGGTGACGGCCTCGTATTGTCGATTCTCGCGCAGGATCGCATTGGGACCGCTCGCGGCCAGCGCTGTCGCGGCCTGGTCGGCGGCCAGCGCGCTGGCGACCCGCAAGCCGGGCTTGTAGGAGACGGTGATGCTTTGCGGATCGTAGTCCACGCCGGGAGTGCCGGGATCGGCGAGAATCGCCGCCCACTCCGCGTCCAGGCGCGCCTGGGTCTCCGGCGTCTCCTGCAGCAGCGCGCCGCTGGGCGCCGGCGCAGTCACGTCGGCGAATTGCCGGGCTGGGTCCGGCGTGAGGGCGGTGCTGCCGCCGCAAGAAGCCAGCGGGACGAGCAACAGCGCTGCGGCGCAGGCGCACGCAGCACGGCAAAGGATTGAAGCGAGGTGGTGGTTCAAGATTTTGCCTCGGGCACGGATTCCTTAATATTATACAGATACCCCATAGGGTTTCCAGAGTTTCAGGCATCTTTCTTTTTTGGGGGAAAATCCAGCTAGATTGTGTCCGCGGTAGTTGACAAGCCGCGGATTATCGCGCCGGGGCGGCGCTGGCCTGGTTCGACGGCTTGATCCCCCGCAGCTTGCGGCGCAGCCGCTGGTCATAGCGGCTTAAGTGCGCTAGTACCTTCGCCACCGCCTTAAACAGGGTGGCGGGCACGTAGTTGCCGGGCTCTACCTTATATAACGCGCGCGCTAGTTCGGGTTGTTGGTAGACCGGGATACCCCGCTCCTCGGCCAGGCGGATGATGCGCTGCGCCAAATAGTCCGCGCCCTTGGCCACTACCTGCGGCGCGGGCCATTCTAGCTCATACTGGATCGCCACGGCATAGTGCGTCGGGTTCGTGATCACCGCGTCGGCCTGCGTGACCTTATCCATCAGGCGGCTCATCGCGATCTGGCGTCCCATCTCGCGGATCCGGCGCTTGATTTGCGGATCGCCTTCCAGATTTTTGTATTCGTCCTTGATTTCCTGCTTGCTCATCTTGATGCTCTTTTCAAACTCGAAGCGCTGGTAGATGTAATCCAAGATCGCCAGCACGAGCAGCAGCGCGCAGGAAAACATCACGATTTTAAGCCCGTAGGCCGAGGCCAGGTCGATGCCGGAGAACGGCGTCATGTCGATGATCGACAACAGCGCCGGCGCGGCGCGCACGATGATCGCACCCGCGACAAAACCCACCAGCGCGAGTTTGAGCAGGTTCTTCACCAGCTCAACGACCGCGCGCATCGAAAATAAGCGCTGGAAGCCCTTCATAGGATTGAGCTTGCCCAGGTCTGGATTGAGCGGCTGCGTGGTGAACATCATGCCGACTTGGAGGAAGTTCATCAGCAGCGCAATCACCACCGTGCTGAGCAGCCATGGAATGAGCAGCGCCACCAGCGCGCGCAGGACGAGCAGGGTCAGCCGCGGCAAGTTGCCTTCGGAGATCTCCAGCTCGCCGGCCCGGCCCACCGTATCTTGGAAGAACGCGACAAGATGCCCGCCGCTATATTTTTCGAGGGCGAACAACAGCAGCAGCCCGGCAAAGAGCATGAACACGCTGACCAGCTCGACGCTGCGCGGCACTTGCCCGCGCTCGCGGGCGCGCCTGCGTTGCCGCGGGGTGCCGGGCTCGGTTTTGCTCCCCTGTTCGCTCATGCCGCCTTTCGTTCACATTCTAGCGCACGGGGATAACTTGTGGACAAGTCAGTCGATTAGGTTTCACTGCACTCTTGGATGATTTGGTGCAGCAAGTCCGGCGCGTCCTCGGCCTGTTCCGCGTATGCTTCCAGGGCTTGCTGCGCGGTATGGCACATGGCCGGTTTATTGAACAAAGCGCCATACACGAGTGCCAGCTCAAACAACAGCTTAGGTGGGACGGGCATGGCTAGCTGGCGGCGCACTTCATCCGCGCTGTCATATGCGAGTTGGGATTCGATTGGCTTGCGCTGGGCTAGGCGCGCCCGCAGCAGCGCCTTGGCGACGGGGTAGCACGGCGTCACACGATGCTGCTGGCACCGGCGCAGGTAGTCTAAGTAAACCGCTTCCTCGTGCTCGAACGACTGCCGTTCATGGAGATAAGCGCCTTGGTGCAAGGTTAAATCCGCATCAGGCGGTAAGCCACGCTCATCGAGGATGTCCGCGGTTTTCTCAAGCGCTCTAATGGGATCGAGGCTATGCTCAAGCTCCTCATAACAATACCCAACGCAGTGGACCGGTTGCACTCCTGCTGGCTCGCCCTGAGCTTGCCGCAGGTCGGCGCCTTCCGCGTAGGCCGCCAGCGCCTCCTCCCACCGGCCGAGGCTGCCCAGCAAAAAGCCGCGGTGCAAGGCCAGGCCGGCAAGCGGAGGCAAGCCTTGCGCATCCCGGATGGCGACTGCCCGGTCGTCCTCCGCCAGCGCTTCGGCGTACTTGTCCAGCCTGCCATGAATAACGCCGCGCAGCCACACCACCTCGCTGAGCCAGGTTAGGCCGCGTTCAGCGCAGATTGTTTCCGCCTGCGCGCATAACGCTTGGGCATCGGCCAGGCGGCCCGTTTTGATGCCGATATCCGCCAACAGCCGGGACATCACAGCCGTGCGTAACAAGGCTTGGGCCGCCTGAAAGGAATGTGACGCGCTGGCCCAGTTTTGCCGCAGATGGAGCGGGTAGCCGCGCCGGAACTGCTCTACCACGCCTTCAAGCTTCCGGGCTAGCCCTAGGCGAGCCTGCTTGCTCCCGGCGGACTCCACAGCTCCCGCGAGCTGCTGCGTACAGATGCCCGCGGCTTGCAGTTCCAAAGCTTCGCATGCCAGCAATTCCTCGCGCAGATGCCCACTCGTCCGCCGCATCATTCGCAGTTGCTCATCGTTGTCAGTCAGCCCGGCGAGGTTGGCCGCGAAGCTGTCCAGCATGGCAAGATATTTGGCTGTCTTCATCACTGTCCTCGCGGGAAGTGTAGCATTGATTCACGCCGTCGGCCCCCGTAGGCAGGCCTGGAAGCAATCGCCGACGGCGGCTAAGTCCGCGCACGGTGTATCCTTACCGCATGCGTGCACTTAAAGTGATCGGCGGAATTCTGCTTGCGCTCCTGATCCTGGCTGCGGCGGCGGCCGGGCTGTTCGCCGGCTTCGGCCTGCCCTGGCTGGATCGCGTGCTGGCGGTCGAAGTGCGCGAAGAGTTCCAGTTGCCCGAGGGCAGCCGCGTGGTGATTAAGCACGGCAGCCTGCCGCAAACCTTCAGCGGGTTTGTGCCGCGATTCACCGTGGACGCGGAGGAAGCCAGCCTGGACGGCCTGCCGGTGGAGGATCTGCATTTCGAAGGCGAAGCGATCAAGTTTGATTTGAGCAAGCTGGCCAGTGAGCAAAAGGCGGAACTGCAGCATGCCGAGCGGGGGGAGATCAGCTTCAAGGTGAGCGATGACGCGCTGCTGGATTACTGGCGGCCAGAAATCGAGTCGGCGGGCCTGAGCAACCCGTCCATCGAGATTGACGCGCAGGGGGCGAAGGTTTCGGCGGTGGTGGATTTAAAGCTGATGGAAGTCCGGCTGTCGGCCAAGGGCGTGTTCGAGGTGGATGGTTCGCGCAAGGTGCGCTTTAGGGTGCGCGAGGTCGAGGCCGGCGGGATGAACTTCAATCTTGGCGCGTTCAAGACAACCTTAAGCAAACTC
>CAYXMN010000041.1:8241-18187 GCA_964465955.1 uncultured Planctomycetales bacterium | reverse complement strand
ATCAAGATCCGACGAGCATCCAACCTACCAATCAAAACGTGCGTGTCGTGGCCACGGATACCGGCACTCTCGCTACTATGTCAATGGAGCTGGCGCTGAAGATTGTTAATACATCCGCAGAAGGGTATGTCATCGCAATTCACACGCCGACCAATGCAGACTGGGCGAATCCCGGCCAAGCTGGCTGGGTTGGCATCTTCCGCCAAGGCCGGACTTACACCTTGGAACTGAGAGATCCACATTTCCCAGGCGAGAGTAGCATGTACACTGACCTGTTGACTGTCGTCGGTATTAACCCGAACGATTAAACTAGTACCTATACCAGGCCTATGGGGGCTGCCTTACGGGGCAGCCCCTTTTTTTATAGTACAGGTAACAATGACTCATCCGTGTGGCAAACGTTGCGCTGGTTTAGCCGCGCAGCCTTTCAATGCCTTGCGTGGTGACGCGGAACACATGGCTGGGCTGGGCGGTCAGCGGCCGCCTGGAGGCCACCACCAACGCGGCGGGCGACAGCCAAGATGACGCTGCATGCACCAGCTTGTCAGGCAAGGTAATGGGGGGTTCACCGGTCACATTCGCGCTCGTGGCCCAGGCTGCCTGCTGCGGCAGCAGTGCGAGAAGCTCCTGCAATGGAGCATAGGCCGGCAGGCGCAATCCCACCGGGCCGGGTTGTATCCGCGTGATGGCTGGCGGCAACGCGCTGAAGCAGCCTGGATCCAGCACGGCGGTGGCCTGGCCGCAGTCGAAGAGCGCTTGGTGTTCTGGCCATGCGGTCAGCGCGGCGCGCGCCGCCAAGCTGAGGTCACTACCGGCAAGCGCGAGAAGTTGTAGCGGCTGAACGGGTTCGCGCCGCTTCAGCTGATAAATGCGCCGGTAACCGGCGTCGTCATCCAGCACGGCAAGCAGCCCGTACACCGTATCGGTCGGAAAGGCGATCACGCTGCCTGGCTCAAGCAAGGCGCGCGCCGCACGCGCAATGGTGGTTACGGGATCATCTTCCAGATAGAGCAGTGGCGCGCCCGGCATGGCCTAGCGGCGCAGGCCCCAAATGATGCGCTCAATGCCGGAGAAGTCGTGGATCTCGCGCCCGCGGGCCAAGGCGTTCACCTTATCAAAGGCGCAGCGTGCAGGCCAGGCGGTGTCATACCCCACTTCCACGGCGAACAACCCGCCGCTGTGCAGATGGCTGACGGCCTTGCGCCCCAGCCGGAAGAAGAACTCCTCGGGGTCTTCCTCAAGGAACAGGGCCAGGCTTGGCTCGTGCTCTTTCACCGCCGCTTCAAGCTGCGGATCATCCCGCCGCGTGATATAGGGCGGATTGCACAACACCAAGTTGAAGCGCTCGCGGCGTTTGAGCGGTGTAAACCAGTCGCCGCTGTAGAACCGGCAGCGATCAAGGACGCCCAAGCGCTCGGCGTTGAGCCGCGCTACCTCTACAGCCGCGGAGCTCACATCGGTGAACGTGACCTGCAAGTCGGGAAAGCGTTTGGCCAGTGTTAAGCCCACGCAGCCGCTGCCGCAACCGAGATCAAGTAACGCCGGGTAATTGCGCCGCTGCTCCTTGAGCCACCACTCGCCCTGGCGCACCAGTAATTCCGTTTCCGGGCGGGGGATCAGCACTGCCGGCGTGACATGAAACGTGAGCCCGGCGAATTCAGCGCGCTCCAGCGCATAGGCCAGGGGTACTCCTGCCTCACGCGACGCCACGGCGGCTTGGACAAATTCCAGCGCATGCGCGCCAACCTCGCCGCGCGCGTGGAGAATCCGCTCATGCGGCTCAAGCCCCAGGCGGTGGCGCAGCATGAGATCCGCCTCTTGCGCGGCCTGGCTTCCCGCCACCGGCGCGAGGCGCTGCTTGATCTCGTTGTAGAGCGCTAGGACTTGGATAGCCGTTCTCCTTCATTATGCGTGCGTAAAGCCTCCAGCATCGTGCGGATATCACCGCCGAGGAAGCCTTCCAGATTATGCACCTTCACGCCGATGCGGTGGTCGGTGATGCGGCTGTCGGGGAAGTTGTAGGTGCGGATTTTTTCCGACCGGTCGCCGGTGCCAACCTGGTTGCGCCGGTGCTCGCTCTCCGCGCTGGCGATCCGGTCATCCTCGATTTGCTGAAGCTTGGCCTTGAGCACCTGTAGCGCTTTTTCCTTGTTTTGAAGCTGGCTACGCTGGTCCTGGCATGTCACCACCAAACCGGTGGGCAGGTGGGTAATGCGGATCGCGCTGGAGGTTTTATTGACGTGCTGGCCGCCCGCCCCGCTGGAGCGGTAGACATCGATCTTCAGATCGGTGTCCTTCACTTCGAAATTGTTATCTTCGTCGGAAATCGGCAGCACCGCCACTGTCGCGGTGGACGTGTGAATCCGCCCTCCGCTCTCCGTGACCGGCACGCGCTGCACGCGATGGACGCCGCTTTCAAAGCGCAACCAGCCGTACGCCCCGCGTCCGTGCACTTCAGCCACCGCTTCTTTGATGCCCTTGAGCCCGTTTTCCGTGCTGTCGATCAGGGCGACGGACCAGCCCTGGGTTGCGGAGAAGTTGGTGTACATGTTGAGCAGTTCGCCCGCGAACAGCGACGCTTCGTCGCCGCCGGCGCCCGCGCGGATTTCGATGATGCAGTCCATCTTGTCGCGCGGATCCTTCGGTGCGATTAAATATTTAAGCTGCTCCTCCATCCTGGCAAGCTGAGGCTCCAATTCATCGATGTCGGCTTTGAGCAGTTCACGCAGTTCGTCGTCGGCGGCCTCGCGCAGTTCCTCGCGGCTGAGTTCAAGCTGCTGTTTGACGCGTAGCGCTTCGCGGTACGGTTTAACCAGCTCCTCCAGCTCCTTGTAGTCGCGGCCAAGCCTGGCCATTGCCTCGATATCGCTGGCGACTTCGGGGCGCACCATCTCCGCTTCTAGCTCGCGATAACGCTGTTCGATTTGTTCGAGTTTATCCCACATTTGGCTAAACAACTATTATAACTGGTGGCCTGGCGCAGTGCAGGGAACTCCCTGCACACGCTTCAGAGCGAACAGCGGCGCAGGCGGGTTACACCTTGAGTTCAGGTTCGGCGATACCTTCTGTGAGCAGGCGGGCGCGATTGAAGCTGGCAAGGCTGACCTTGATCTGGTCGTCGCTGGGGAACCGCGTCGTGAGCGCTTGGAAGATCATGCCAAAACGCAGGAGCGGCCGCAGCAGCGGATTGGTGTAGCACTTGAACGCTGCCTTGATGATCTCATAGCTGAGGCCCGCCAACAGGGGCAAGGCAAGGATGCGGAGCGGCCAGCGCAGGTACCAGGCCGGGATGTTGTCCTGCACGGCAGCGCCGAGATATTTGGCAGCCAGCCACCACTGCGGCAGCGCGGCGGTGATGGACGGGCCCACGCTGACCAGCAGCCAGTCCAGCAATGTGAATAGCACCACCGACAGCAGGATCAGGATCACGATGAAGCTGGTGCCGCAGCGCGGGTGCGCGGTAGTGAACTGCTTGATGAAACCGATCTCCTGCACACGCTGCTGGTTGGCCTCGTAGGCGTTGATCACGATATGCTCGGCGCCGTGGTATTGGAACACCCGCGCCACCTCACTGATCCGGCCGATCCCCCAGATATAACCCAGGAAGATGCCCATCTTCACCACGCCTTCGATCGTGTTGGCCAGCAGCTGCTGTCCAAAGGTAGGTTGCGCCAGTTCTTTCAGCGCGCCCCAGCCAATCAAATGGAACACGCCGGAGGCGGCCATCGCGGGCAGCACTTTGAACACGAGCAACGCGATCACGAGCGAGACCACCATCAAGATCGTCTGCCCCAGCCCCGGCGCGCCGGCTTCCACAGGTTCGCTGGCTTGTGCTGCCTCGCCCTTGGCTTCGCGGTCGGCGGCCTCCATATCGACCTCATACCGCGCGCTGCTCTCGCGGAGCGCCCACATCCCCAGGGTCATCATGTCCCACAAGATGAGGAAACCTCGCAGGAACGGCAATTTGACTGCCTTGGGGAAGCGTGCCTTGACTTCACGATCGAGCACTTCCAGTTTGCCGTCGCGGCGGCGCATCGCCAATGCGGCGTGGGCCGTGCCTTTCATCAACACGCCTTCGATCGCGGCCTGGCCGCCATAAGGTAGCGTTGGTGCAGCCAGCGCCACGTAGGTCCAATGCGCGAATTTACGTGAAAGCTGTGGAATTCGCATGCAATGTATACCGCTTAATCTTCGCGGACTCTTCTCTTTTTCGGCTCAGCTTTCGGCGCTTGCTTGGAGCCGTACTGGCCGCCCTTGGCGGCGCGGTTGCGGAAGCGCTCGATGCGGCCCGCGGTGTCCACGACGCGTTTCTTGCCGGTCCAGAACGGGTGGCAGGCCGAGCAGACTTCGACGTTGATCGTCTCGCGCGTGCTCAGCGCGGTGAACTCCGCGCCGCAGCCGGCGCACTTGACGGTGATCGGCTTGAACGCCGGGTGAATGTCCTTACGCATATCGCCTCTCCTGCGATGGCACGCTTGTCTACGTGCCGCAAGCTGAGCATCATACCATAATACTGTGAACCTCGACCTAATGCTATGCTTGGCCTAATGCCTTGGCGCGGAATCGCGATGCTCGGACGCAAGATGGCGCGGCGCAACCACCTCTACCTGTTCGCCTGGCTCTGCGCCTTGGCGGTGCCGCTGGGATTGCAGGCGCTGGCCGGCGCGGTCGAGGACGTGCGCACATATCTTGACTTCTACTACGGTCCGCTCTCGCTGTACATGTTTTTCACGCTGGCCTACGGTTTCGGCAGCGTGTTCGTATCCTATTACCAGACCGGCGCTTACCGCCGCGCCGGCGCACTGGACCTGCTGCGGCTGACCGGCGCGCGACCGTTGCGGGTAGTGCTGGGAGCGTTCTACCAGTTAGAGCACATCTTGCTGCCGCCCCTGCTGGCGTTTATCACGCTGTTTTTCATCTACATCGTTTACTTCTCAACGGATCGCTTCCTGCGCGACGCGCCGTGGTGGCAGATCTTGGCGTTCGCTGCCGTGCTCGTGCTGAATCAACTGCTGCTGGCGGCGATCCAGCTCGTTGCGTTGTTCCGGCGTGAAGAAACGTTCGCCTTGCTGTGCGCCGTGCTGGTGCTGCCGCTCAATGTCGGCATGCTGCTGTGGATGATGGTGCTGCGCCAACCGGTGTGGATTTATCAGTTGATGCTGTTGACTGCCGTGTTGGTAACACTCTGGCTGGCCGTTAACGGCGTGCGCTGGTTGTGGCCGGCCCAGCAGGTGCAGCCGAAGGAGTATTGAAGGCTGTAATGAGCGGTTCGACGGTCTACCAGCCGCTCCCGCCGCCGCCGCCGCCGCCGCCGCCGGAGAATCCGCTGCTGCCGCCGCTGGAACTGCCAGGCGGTGTGCTGGCCGAACTGATCTGCGAATTAAAGGACGAGGTGAACTGTGAGCTGAACCGGCTGAAGCCGCCGGTACCCTTCGCGTCAAAGTTACTCCAATCTCCGATATACCAAACGGGGTGAAAACCGGTATAGGCTAAACCTTGGCGTTCCTGCTCCAGTTTCAAGGCCTGTTCGAAGTGCCGGCTCCATGGGGTATGGACTTCCAGCGCAATGGCGTAAGGCAGGTAGGCTTCCACCAGCACGCCGCTGCCGAGATGTTCGTCGCCTAAATCGTCCGTGCCACCGGATAGCGCTAGTTTGAAACCCTCGATGCGGTCGAGGAACGCGCGTCCGAGCCGCGTGTAAGCCGGTAAAAGCGCGTGGAACACAATGAACAACACAATATGGCCGGCAACCGCCCCCAGTATGGCCAGGATCGGGAAACCTGTATGCGGGATGAAGAGCGCGACGATGGCCAGGACAACGCTAATGGCGGACAATGCCACGCCGATGCTGAGTTTGTCGCCATGCCGGTTGAAATAGACGCCGTCATACTGCTGTTTGAGAGACTTACCGAGCGCATCTTGCGCATTTACCAGCACCGATTGGTTGTCCTGGTCGATGGTCAGCCTGTCAGTGCCGTTGAACAAATTCGCAGCTACCTGCTGTTCCTCCGCTGGCAACTGGACATTTACCGCACCGGAGCGTGCCAGCGTGTATTCACCGCTGGAATCCTCGATATTTAAATAGCCGCGCGTGGCCAAGCTCACCAAGGTAGCTGTAAAACACTTGCGGTCGGCGGACATGTGGGTGATGTAGCGCAAAGCTGCAGGAGACAGGCCATTGGGAGGCGAACTCTCCGGCGTGATGAATCCGCGGTGCGGATCGATGCCAAGGCGCAGCCAGGTGCTGAAGTAATACAATCCAACTACCAATAGTCCGGCCAGGCAGAGCAACCGGACCAGGTGTTCGATGAGCCAATAACCTGCTAGCTGCTGCTTAGTTGGCCGGGCTACCACGCCCGCCGGCCACTGGGTGACGATGGTCAGGCCTTCATACCGGTCGAGTGGAACGGTGGTGTCGAACTTAACCCGGTTGCCCTGTGTCATGACTTCAAAGCTATCGCCGTGTCCGCCATAGGGGCCCGTGTAGGCCAGGTTGCGGACACCGGCAGTATCCACGCCTTCGGGCAGGATCACCTCGGCGCTGGCGTGATCCATGGTGAAAGTCCAGCCGTTGCCCGTCACGTTCCAATACAGTTCATCGTAGCCTTCGAAGAAACCGAGCTGGCGGCTGGTTTCATAAACAATTGTGTAAGTATGCTCGCCATAGGGCAGGTAGTACTCCGCGTCGCCAATCCTGATGGATACGCCGTTGTCAAGGGTGGACACCTCGTAAGGCTCTGGAACGCCATCGCGGCGCACTTCCTTTAATTTGAACCAAACTGTAACAGGACGGCCTTCCGAATCTTTATATTTGGTGGGAAAGTCGCGGATGATGCCGCGTTTGATCTCAAAGCCTTGGACCATCACTTTTATCGTTTCGGTGACGGCCATGGTCGCGTCCTCGTGGACGACGATTTCGCTAGAGAAATCGGTAATGCGCTCCCGTTCCTGGGCCCATGCTGCCTGCGCGAACAGGCACAGGCTCAGGCAGCCTAGCCACAATAACCACCAGCGAGCTTTCATGGCTCAATTGTAGGGCACAAGCGCAAGCCAGAGCTATCCTTCTGTAAAAAGCACTCCTGATTTTCGAGAATTCGGTTTAGCTTCCCCTAGAGCGGGTAAGACATACGGTTTCGACAAGGAACCCCAAATAACCAAACCCCGGTAGGGGCATGAGGAGAATCTAATGTTTACGCAAATGGGAAAAATTGGTTTATTGGTTTCTTGTCTAGCCGCGGTCCTCTCCATCGCCAGTTGCGGTGGCGGGGCGGGCTCCCCCCTCGGCGATGTCGAGGCAGCGAACAACAACAACAACCAATTACTCACCGACTCCCAGGCGCCCAGCGTGCTGGTCAGCCAGGAAATGCCTTCATTGCGTGAAGCGAGTGCTCCGAATCCCGGCGATTACTTTGAGGTCGATCCGATTCCGGATTGGTTCGATTCCTATTTCATTGCGTTGCATGACAGCCTAGGCAGTGGCGACAATGTCATCGATGTGACCACCCCCACCTATAAAAGCGGCAATACCACGGCTGAATCAGTAATCACAGGCTGGCATATCGATCCATGGGGCGACCTAATCCCTGAATACGGCGATGCGCTGGTTTTATCCAGCGAGCCGCTGAATATGGCCTATGCCACTTTCGGATTTACTGATATCCCCGACGGCGAGGAGATGTTGACTATAACAGCGCATGGTTACGGTAACTTTGGCTCCCATGAAGGTAATGGCCTATATATCGGTGTCGGCGACATGGCGGACGGAATCTACCGCTGGTTTGGTCCTTATGCACCGGATGCCAGCGAATATAAAGTCAGCACCATGGGCATGGACACCGCCAATAGCAGTGGCCGCGGTTACGTTTCCTTCGTAGTTTATAACGGCGATGAGTTTGTCCTGACTGACCTTGAGATCAGCGTCGGCGAACGGATGACCTTCCCCGGCTTCAACTGGGATTTAGTTGAAATTGGCCAGCTGTTGCCCCCAGGCGGTTACTTCGATATGAACCTGATTGATCCGAACGAACTTGGCCTGCCGATTCCGCTGCCAGATCCCCCACATCCTGATATCTAATGAAGTGTGCAAGCTGGATCGCTCACCTGGCTCGCAAGAGCCAGGTTTTTACCATCCATTTGTCGTTCTCGGCAGCTTAGTTGAAGCTTACCTTCGGAGCTTCCCGCGCGGCTGGTTCTTCGATTTCGAAATAGTCCGCGGGTTTGCAGCTTGCCATACCCGCCACCATATTGGCCGGGAACTGCTGCTGCAGCGTGTTGTATCCTCGCACCACATCGTTGTAATGCTGGCGGCTGTATGCGATCTTGTTTTCGATGTTCGCCAGCTCCTGTTGCAGCATCAGGAAATTCTGGTTCGCCTTGAGATCGGGATAGGCTTCGCTCACGGCGAACAGGCTCTTCAACGCACCGGTGAGCATGTTTTCCGCTTCCGCCTGCTGAGCCACCCCGCTGGCGTTAATCGCCATGTTGCGCGCTTGGGTTACCTTCTCTAAGGTTTCCTTTTCATGGGCAACATAACCTTTCACGGTTTCCACCAGGTTTGGCACGAGGTCGTAACGCTTCTGCAGTTGCACATCCACCTGCTTCCAGCTAGCTTCTACGTTGTTACGCAGCCCCACTAGGCGGTTGTAAATGCCAATAAACCAAATCGCCACAATGATGACAATCGCTAAGAGCACGAACACAATCCACATGGTGCACCGTCCCGCGTGTGATGCGTAAGTTTACCATCCTGAGATGCTGGCTTATTTCGCGTTAGTTGATCGAACGCGGTTCACCGGCTCTTCGTCAAACAGGCATGCGGATTACAAAGCAGCCTGGGCAGCGAACACGCGCATTCATGCAAGCTGCGGGATTAGCACTGGCAATCCTGCTTGTGTTCACTGGTACTGCCATCGCCGACTCAGTTGAGGAGCGCATGCAGGCGGTGCTTGACAAAATTGAAGCGCTGGTGACCAAGCTCGCGCTGGATGACAGCTTGGATGCCCAGGAAACTGATGTACTCCGCTCCGACCTGGCCTCAGTCTATCGCGACCTTGCGTCGCTCCGAACAGAAATCAAAGCCTCAGCGACGCCGCCTCCTCCGCCAGCCGGAGATCAATCCGCCGCGACGGCAACCGAAACCCCGCCAGCCAGCGCGGCCTCCACGGCAGCCGGAAGTGCGCCAGGTGCATCCGCAAACCCCGGCTCTGCGGCAGCAGCCTCCGAATCACCTGCAGGTGATCAGCCTGCTGAACCGGTTTCGCAGTGGCAGACGTATCCGAAAGCCAAAGCAGTTATTACACCTGCTGATGCGAAATTCGCAGGATGGCGCGACACGGCCGATATCAGTTTTCGCTGGGGTGAATACGGGCAGATGATCCTAGAAGTTATCAACGATAATTACAAAGCACAGTGGACTATCGATGATGCCTATCATGGCAGTGTGAATGTGAGCACGCAAAGCCAGCCCACAGGCGACATTTTGATCCAGGTATCAGATGAACAGGGACAGCACGAGTTTCTCCTGAATCAGGGAGGGCTTGGGCCGTTTTTATACAGAACGACCAAAATTGTTGCCCCGCCGGCTGCCGATACGATGCCTGTCAGCTTGGAAACAACTGCGGTCCAGGCAAGTGTGCCAGCAGCACCGTCAGCACCTTTGGCCCCGTCCGGGGTTTGGTACCAGGCTTACCGTCAGCAAGTTGCGGCGGGCAGCTTAGCGGGATCCGAGGCCCTCGAGTGGTTCATCAGCCAGTATGAATCTGGGGAATATGCCAGCGAGCAGTTAGCGCAGCTGGGGGAACGTCTGCGCAGTCTTGGCCCGGAAGCTCAGCCGAGGTTGGGAAGGTTAATGTATGAGTTTGACGGGCAACCGCGCAGCATTGAAATCCCCGATCCGCGGCTCAGCCCGGTCAGTTTCGTCCAAATAATGAACCGTGTCTTCGGCTTC
>CAYXMN010000041.1:0-8231 GCA_964465955.1 uncultured Planctomycetales bacterium | reverse complement strand
GAAGAAGCTTACAGCATCGAGCTTTCCGCACCAGCCGTAGGTGTTTCCGAGTAAGGGGCATCAACGGATTGCCTGTGAACAGCTTGACCGCCTGCATGCCGGCCCTTATCATCCCCCTATGACACGCGCGCTTTACGCCGGAACGTTCGATCCCGTGACCTACGGCCACCTGGACATCGTCCAGCGCGCAGCGGAAGTCTTTGACGAGCTGATCGTCGCCACCACCCACAATGTCAATAAGCGCGAGTTGTTTTCGCTTGCTGAACGCTTGGACCTCCTGCGCCAAACCATCGAAGAACTCCCGGAAGATCGCGGCAGCCGCTGCCAGATTGTGGTTAGATCGTTCGACGGCCTGCTGGTCGATTTTGCCAAGGCCGAAGAAGCGCAGGTATTAGTGCGCGGATTGCGCGCCGCGAGCGACTTTGATTACGAATTCGAGATGGCGATGATGAACCGCCAGCTTGAACACAATATTGAGACTGTTTTCTTTGTCACGAGCCCTCAATATATGTTTGTCTCCAGTACTTTGATCCGTGAAATCGCGTTTAGCGGTGGAGATGTCGAGCCGTTTGTCCCAATCAAAGTGAAGAATGCTATAATGTCGAAATTGGATAAGTCCAAAACAGCTGTTTAGGATTTCATCCGGGTTGAGATCGGGGAAGTGATGCGCAAGGAAAACGATCCGGTCAGTCAGATCGAGCAGCTCTTAGACGAGCTGGAATCGTTCGCGGAAAAATCCCCCTGGTACCTGCCGGGCAAGATTGCGATCCGTGACGAAGATTTCTTCCGTATCACCCAGAGGATTCGCGAGCTGTTGCCGAGTGAGTTGGCGGAGGCGCGCGAGATGCTGGAAAAACGCGACCTCATTTTGAAGAACGCGCAGGAAGAGCACCGGCGCATTATTGATGCTGCCGAGCGGCGGCTGGATGACCTGACCAGCGACGAGCAAGTGGTCATTATGGCTAAACAGCGCGCCGACCAAATCCAGCAAAATGCACGTTTTGAAGCAGAAGCTTTAAAACGTGACGCATTGCTCTATACCGGCGAGTTGCTTGAAGATATGGAGCGCCAGTTCAAGCAGACGCTGGAAGCGGTGCATAAAGGCCGGGAGTTTATCCTGGCGGAAATCAACCAAGCAGTCGGTGAGAACATGGCAAGCGTGCAGCCCGTGCAGCAAGCGGCTTCGCCTGAGCCACCGGGGGCTGGTGAAGAACCGGCCTAGGATTTTTAGACCGGAACTATGGGTATAACCATGTTGGACTGGGAATTGACTGAGGTAATTGGGCATAGAGGTGTTACCATGCGATTGCACGATCTACCCCGCCTATGGGCGGTAGTTTTTATCGCGCTGCTGATGCTGTTCGCAGCATCGTGCGGCGGAGGCGGCGGTACGAACCTGGATGGTGGCGGTGGAACAGTCGACGGCGGGAGCAATGATATTCCGGGCTATGACTTTGATGATGATCCACCTGCTTATGATGGTAAAGATGATGACGACGTCATCCCCGACGACAACGATGTGATCATTCAACCGGATGATGGTCCGTACGATTTTGGCGAGAATATCTTTGCCCTGCCAATCGATACGACCGGTACCGGCCGGATTGTCGCTGACAACTTCCAGCCCGGCCAGAAAGTCGCCTTCGTGGTAGTCAACCTAAATCCGCAGTATCTGGATGCCCAGTACGATGCGAACGGCTCGATCAACCTACCGAGCTCAAGCTACAGCATCTATGCGGATCTGGTCCAGAAGGGAGCCGATTCGGTATCTTCAGTTTCAAAGGCCGGCCTGGATGCTGAAACCGATGCGGTGCTAGGTTCTATGGCCGATTACCGCGGCATGCGGTATTCCGGTAAAACCGAAAGCGGCAGCGCGATTTACGAACGCGAAGCTATCGCTGGAGGATTAGTGCCCTATGCCGCGCAAGCGCCAAAGTCCGCTAGCATAACAGTCGTGCAAAAGGGCGAAGTTCGTACCTTTGTCAATGTTGAGCCAGTTATCCCCCCGCCCCCGATCCCAGTGGATGACGAGAGCGGGACAGAGGTTGAACTACGCTATCCGTATGAATATCGCAGCAGCCAGGACGCGCGGTTGGTGGCGACCGGTGCTCACTGTTTGATCTGGCTCTCCAAAGAAATCAACAACGGTAATCCGGATACCGTTCGCTTTACCGAAGCGCGCCTGCACCGTCTCGCCGCTGAATTTGATAATGTGATTTATCCGACGATGACCACGGCGCTTGGAGGAGTGGAAGCCTATGGGGACGGTAACATCCTCAAGGGTCTTAACCGCGAGATCCTATTGACTGCGGAAGACTTTGACGATGCCGGCAACCTGGTTACCAATCTACCTGCCTCGGTAGATACCACCCTCGCGGACGAGGAGAAGATTCACATTCTCCTGTATAACACGAATGAGTCAGGCGGCGGCTTCTATACCTGGAGCCTGAGCCAGGAGGCCCGCGAGCTATTGATTGAAGAAGGCCGCGAAGCTGATATCGCTGATCTTGAAGGCGTTGGCAGCACGCTATATATCCAGGCTGTGAACTTCCCCGCGAATGATGACGGTTGGTCCGCTGCCTACTCAGTCATCGCGCACGAGTTCCAGCACAAGCTCTGGTCAGACAACGGCCTGCCTGTGCGCGCTACCGACCCGAATGGCAATTACCAGTGGTTGAACGAGGCGATGAGCCAAATGTCGATCCATCTTTGCGGCTATACCGTCAACAGCGGCAAAATCATCGACTGGGCGATCGACGGCCAACTGACTGATTACCTGGAAGCCACCAACGCAATCCCGCTGCCGATGGATGGCAGCTCGCAGTGGAATCACATTGCCCAGTACGGTAACGGCTTCCTCTTCATGCTCTACATTGCGGAGCATTATGAAACCGGCTTCGGCAAACGGCTCTACGCGCTGTCCAAGTCAGGCGAATCCGATTTCGTCAAGCTCGTGGAGTCTGCGACAGGTGAGGAATTCTCCCAGACCTTCGCGAAGTTCTGCATCGCGAACTACATTGATGGCATTTACGACGGCGTGTATAACGACCCGGCCGAGGATCAATTCGATCCGCGCTTCCATTACAACACCATCGACCTCCGCGGTACAGTGAACCTGTCCAGCGGCACGATCGTGCTGCCTGGCGTGCGCACCGGCCAGTTCCCGACGACTGGCACCTACCCGATCGAACAAGTCCACCGCGGCGTCCGCCCCTGGTGCTCGGATTACGTAGTCTTCGGCAACGGCGATGGCCGCGACCTGGAAGTGACTATGTACGGCGATCCCTATACCCGCATCTTCATGCTGCCGGTGAATTGGGACGATAGCATTAATGCCGTGACGATTAACAACCAGGTCCACATCCCTTAGTCAATAGTCCAAAATGAATTTCAGGCCGCCCTTTCGGGGGCGGCTTTTTTTTCGAGTCCAGTCCGGGATTTAGGCTGGAACCCATCAAACCGTGCTTGAGTCTGGTATTGTTAAATGGCAGGCTGGGGGAGCGCCGGAGGTGTGATATGGGCAAGATCAAGCTGATTGTGGTTGTCATTATCGTCATGCTACTTAGCGGCCAAGCGCTGGCGGCGTCATTCAGCAAACAGATTACAGGGCTGGACTTCGCCGAGTTTGAAGGCCGGGAGTGCGTGATTCTGCGGACCGCTGGCGGAGTTACCATGCCATCGGCGTTTAAACGCGATGAGATTGCCGCGGCTCTGGTCTTCGAGTTATCGCAGGTAGGCGCGGACGGTATCCTCGTGCCCAAGCCTAACGGCGGTTTGATCAGGACGATTGATCTGCCAGTCGATCCGCAGCGCGGAGCGACATTAGTCGTCGGGTTGGCGACACCGGACCTGGCCAGCCAGGAGTGCTTCCGCTTCACCCAACCGAGTGCCCATGTGCTGTTGCTCGAGATCTTCCCAGGACCGCAGGATAAGGAGCAGTCCTCACGTATCACGGATGTGGAGAAGTTAGTCCCTGCTAAGGATCAACTGTTTGCGCCACAGCATAGTTCGCCAGCCTTCAATACCGATACTTCGGCAGTTGCTGCAGATCCATTAGCTGGGGTTCCGGTTGTAGATCTAAGCACATCTGATCCTTCACAAGTGCTGGGCATGCTCGCAGGCTTGGGCTTGCTGAATGCCAAGGGTAGCGCGCAGATTACCACGGAAGAGTGGGGCGAGTTAGTGGTTAGCCCTGCCGGGCAAAGCCTGGTTAACTGGACGGACGCTACGCCTCCGGGGGAGCTGCTTGTCAGCGGAACGCCGGCCCAGATCGCCACGTTGCTGGCCGAAGCGAGTCCGGCCCAGGTGGCAGCGCAGCTGACGCTTGGACAATATTGGGCCTCCTCCCAGCCCCGCGTGCGGGCCCGGACCCAAGCGGGTGGAGCAGGCGCAGATACGCGCTCCAGGTTACGTGATGATCCCTATAATGGCATCTATTTCACGGAGACGATGCCAGGCGGCGGCAGGTTGTCCGACATTCGGGTAACGCTGAATGCCACGGGTGGGCTGAACCTGTTCGACGTACTGAATTACCTCAGCAACATCAGCGGCATCAGCATTGTGATTGACCCGTACACTTTTAATGAGCCAACCGGCCAGAACCGACCGCCGTTGCCGCCGGATGGCTCTGGATCAGGCGATGGCGGTCCGGGCTTCCGCTCGGCCAGTGAGTTCGATCCCGGTTTGCAGCGCACAGGAACCGTGCGGGGAAACTTTGTGAATGTGCCATTTGACGAGGTACTGAGCACAATCCTGTCGACCCATAACCTTGAGTTCATTATCACCAACGAAGGCCAACCGGCGGGCAAGCGCTACGGCAGTCGAGGCGATGATGCGGGCTCCTATGAGAAGCCGGTGATCCTGATCACCAGCAAAGAGCGGCTGGAGCAAGAATTGCCTGGCACTAACGAAATCGACTTGCACCAATTTCACTATGCAGACCCAGATCAGATTACCGAGATCCTGCAGCAATTTGGCATGCTATCGCCCAGCGGAACGGGCTGGTACATTTACGAAGGCGGGGGTAATGGTGGTGGCAGCGGTGGCGGAGTAGGCCGCGGAGGCAACGGGAACGGCCGGGGAGGATCAACCTTGGCCAATCCGGCTCCACCGAGTGTGATTGCATATCAAGGCGCCACCCGCGAGCCGGTACTGGAGCAAGCGCGAAGCGAGGTGGCCGAAGGCCGGGCGCTCGCGCGAGTCATTTTAGCGCCAGAATCGGATCCACGGTTCTTAGTAACACTGCTGTGCAGGTAGTCCGCTTTAATTCCCATTTGAAGCGCAGTTTGCCTCAACCAGCCATTACACGGGAGTGGAGATTTCACGTATAATCAGATCAGATAGTCATGCGTATCATGCGTGAGTTAATCCTCGCAGAGCAAGCTTGGTTGGTACAACGCGTGATTCACTACGCCCGGCTTACCGGCTACATTCATTACACGTCCTCCGAGCACATTGATTGGGAGCAAGCGATCAAAGGGCTGAGCGAAAGCATGGTGTTGATGATCAACCTTGAACAGCCACTATCCGAGTTCGCCCCAGCGATGGATTTCAACCTTGATCCCGTAATCCGTTTTGGTATTGAAGAAGCTTCCCGGCACCGCTCGCGCGGCGTGACCGTTAGCATGTTCTTCGGAATGGTGAAATACTTCCGGCGGGCATTTACTGATTTGATTGAATCCCAGAACTACTCTCCTCCTGAGCTTTACGCTTTCCGGACTTTCATCATCCGATTCTTCGACCACGTTGAGATGGGATTCTTGGACTACTGGACCAAGCGGAATCAAGATGAACTTATCTTTGAACTACAAGAGGCGAACCGGCATTTAGTGCAAGCAAAAGCCCAGGCTGAAGCAGTAATCAATGGGATCTTCCTGCCAGTGCTGCTGGTAACCTTGGCAGGCAAGATAGTGCAGATCAATCCGGCTGCGGAAGCCATGCTGCTCGGCAAGCCAGGGACAATCTCGGTGCCGGCGGATGCAACTTCTTGGCCGTGGATCATGAACCTGCTGCATGAGTTTCAAGAACAACCTCAACCGCAGCAAGTGCGAAAGATCTCGATCAAGGATGCTGACGCAGATATAAACCACACTTTCTATTGCACGAAAATCGAGGATCTTACCGAGAAGTTTTCTGGATTACTGATAATGTCCAGCGAATCTGCTGCCTAGAGCTCATGGGGTGTCATTGCCGGGCTCGATTTCAGCATCTACAATAAAGTGATGTTTGATGCTCCTCAACAATCCAACGAACCGGCAGCGCTGCCCGCCGGGGCTGCACCCGGGTGGTGGGGCAGGATCAAAGAATGGTGCCGCCACGCTTTTGAGGTTGAAGCCTACGATGAAACGAGTTTAAGCGAGGATGAGCGTGGAATCCTGGATCGGCTGGCCAATTGGGTGCAAAAGCGCCAGCTTACAGCGGCTGCGATCCTGTGGGCAGACAGCAACCGCCATTTCAACTTCATGACGAGCCAAGCGTTAATCTTCGCCCAGCCAGCCTACGACCTAAGCCATCCGCTGATTAAATTCCTGATGCGGCAGCATAAATTCGATCTGCCGCCTGAGGACCTAACCAAATTGGCAGTGGCTCTCGAAAAGCGTTTTAGTATCGAATACTTCGTTCGCCGCCTCGAAGCTTATGCCGGAGGCGAGTATAATAGTGAGTCGGTCTCCGACAGCATTGCCAGCATGCCAGCAAAGGATGCTGAGGACGGCCCACCCCCGCAAACACAGGACTGAAGGTAGGTTTATGGTTGATAAGGACAAGTTGATTGTCATTGTCGCGACGGACTGCGGTTCAACGACCACCAAAGCGATTCTGATCGAGAAAAAAGGTGACGTCTACCGCCAGACTTTTCGCGGAGAAGCGCCGACAACCGTTGAAGCGCCGTTCGAAGACGTGACCAAAGGCGTGCTAAACGCTGTGCAGGAACTGGAAGAGCTCTCCGGCCGCAATATCATCGACTGGAAAGCGGTGGATGATCCCAAGCGTGACCCAACCAAACTGCCGTTCCTCGCCCCATCCCAAGGCGAGCATGGAGTGGATGTCTACATTTCCACTTCCAGCGCCGGCGGCGGCCTGCAAATGATGGTCGCCGGCGTAGTGGAATCCATGACCGGCGAAAGCGCGCAGCGCGCGGCCCTCGGCGGCGGCGCTATCGTGATGGATGTGCTGGCCAGTAATGACGGCCGTCTTCCCCACGAACGCATTGAACGAATCCGCCGCTTGCGCCCGGACATGATCCTGGTGTCCGGCGGCATCGACGGTGGCACCACGAAACATGTCGTGGATATGGCAGACCTGATCGCCGCTGCGGATCCCAAGCCCCGTCTCGGCCATAGCTACCAGCTGCCTATTATTTACGCGGGCAACCGGGACGCCGCTGAGGCGGTCGAGGTCGCATTCGCCATCAAGGACAAAGCCGGTGAGGTGGTGAAGAAGAAAGACGGCAAGCTGGAAAGCAAGGTTGCCCTGTTTAATGTGGAAAACCTGCGGCCGACCTTGGAGACCGAGAATCTTGGACCATCGCGCGCCAAAATCCAGGACCTGTTCGAAGAACACGTGATGGCCCAAGCGCCAGGTTATGACAAGCTGCTTAAGTGGGTCGGCGCACCGGTCATGCCGACACCCGCCGCGATGGGTTACATCATCCAAACCATCGCCACCATCAACAGCATGAATGTTCTGGGTGTGGACATCGGCGGTGCCACGACAGACGTGTTCTCCAGCTTCGATGTGGAAACGAGCCCAGGTCTGAAAGAACGCTTGTTCAACCGTTCCGTCTCTGCGAACCTCGGCATGAGCTACTCCATCAGCAACGTGATGGCGGAAGCGGGCTGGGAAAATGTGATGCGCTGGGTGCCCTTTGATGTGAATGAGGAGTACCTGCGCGATCAGATTAAAAACAAGATGATCCGCCCGACGACCATTCCGCAGTCATTGGCGAGCCTGGTGATTGAGCAAGCGCTGGCGCGCGAAGCGCTGCGCCTAGCCTTCGATCAGCACAAGCTGCTGGCAACCGGCCTGAAGGGCGTGCAGCGCGTGAAGAGCCTTGACGAGGCATTCTCGGAAGGCGACGAGGGCGGCACGTTCATCAAGATGATAAGCCTGGATCTGCTCGTCGGCTCCGGCGGCGTGCTGTCGCATGCCCCGCGGCGCAACCAGAGCATGCACATGATGATCGACGCTTTCCTGCCGGAAGGCTTCACCATGCTGGGAGTGGACTCGATCTT
>CAYXMN010000040.1:11341-18320 GCA_964465955.1 uncultured Planctomycetales bacterium | reverse complement strand
GATGCCGCCGAACACCATCGTTAGCAGCAGGAAAAACCAGGTGTGGCGCTTGACGTAGGCCAGCAGCGCCAGGTCATCGCGGCGTCTCGCGAGCGTCTCAGTGATGACCAGGAACAGCCCGCCGCCGACCGCCAGGTGGGCGATGTAAACATGCAGGATGGCGATCAGCGCAATCAGCGTGCCGCTCTCAACGCTGTCAAGCCGCCATAGCGGGTAGCTCATGACTGCTCCTCCTGCGGTAAGCGGTAGGCGGGATCCAGGGCCAGTTTAAGCATCCAGGCCAGCAACCCCAGGCCGATGACAAACGAGGTGAGGAACAGGATGAACGGGGGTAACGCGGGCGCCAGCGGGAGATCCGCCGGGTGGTACACCCCCGCGAGATAACCGGCGCGCACGGTGTCGCGCAGCAGGATCATCGTCAGCAGCGTCAGCACCAGCGATGACACCGAGCCCCACAGGCCGCCGCGCCAGGCCATGACCGGCAGGCCCACCGCCAGCGCCACGCCGAGCAGCAGCAGGGTCGTCCCCAGCGCTTGCCGCCCCAGGAATAGCTGCTGCACCGGCTGCGGTAAGAGCAGCAGCCAGGTGAAGCCCAGGATGATTTGCACGCAGGTGAAGTAGAAGAACAGCCTCAATCCGGTGCGTTTGGCGCTGTCGCCCAGCGCCTCGCCCTGGCGGGCGGCGAAGTGGCCCCATACCGCATAGCCCAGGCTGGCCACCGCCAGCGCGCCGGTCACCATGTGCAGGTAGCGCGGGAACAGCGTCGGCTCGCTGAAGTTCAGCAGCATGCCGCCGGGATTGGCGAAATAGGCCGCCCACGCTTCCGGCCGGAGCATCAGCGTCATGTTGTTCGTGTAGATGAACGCGATGGCGAGCAGCAGCAGCGCGGCGATTGAAGCACACAGCGCATGCCGGCGCGGATTGTGGCGGTTGTAGGCGGCGAGATAAGACGCGTAATAGGCGATGATCAAAGCAGGTATCACCGCCAGCCAGAACGCGCCCAGCAGCACGCTGCTGGAATAGAACAGCTTGGCATAGAGCACCTGGATAAACAGCAGCGGCGGCACGCCGAAGTTCACCGCCAGCGCGATCGTGCTGGGCAGGTGGTGCACTCCGCTGCCAGTCTTGAGGTTGCGCCAGGCTGCTATTGCATTGAGGATGCTCCCGCCCAGCATCAAGTTCATCAGGATGATGTGGAGCAGGAACGTAAAAATCAGCAGCACCTCGAAGACCAGCCAATGCACCTGCAAGCTGTCGGCTTGCGCGAGTAAGCTTCCTGTCATGCCCTAACCTCCCGGCGGCCATGCCCCGCCGCATGATGCAACGCACGCCTATCCCATAAACCTTTTGACCTTGACGCAATTATACTGGCCAGAAATATGCGGCTTGGCATGTTCTCCGGAATCAATTGATTAGCGGATGAACTCGCGTGCCGATCAAGCCTCCGGGACGGGCATGAGGTCACTGTTGCGCAGCGCGATGTTCTTGCACCAACTCATAGTGCCGCTGGGATGCCTCACTCACCAAACGGCGGTATGGCCACGGTTGCGTTTCATCCTCGTGACAATCGATAAAAGTGAAGAAGTACATCACCGGGCGGTCGCCACCAGGCTCGAAATAGAGGTGGCACGCGGCGGCCTGGCGTCCGCTGGGATCCACCGTCGGCAGCAGCAATGCTCCCTGCGCCGGCATGTCGCCGTAACCCGGCTTCACCCCGGTGCGCGGATCGGCGCCAATGATCACTGTGAACGTCGAGTCTTCCGCCTGCGCGCGATAGATGGCCGTCGGCGCGAGTGACAGCAGCAGGATCGAAAGCTCGCTGCCGGCGGCGGTGAGTTCGGCCTGGGCGGCGGCAAGCAGCTCCGCGTACTGCGCGATTACCTCACTTTGCAGCTCCCCCGGCAGCGGCAGTGCGGCGATGCCCCAGCGCTGGCCGTGAACCTCGCGCGTCACCACCGGGACGCTGTCAAGAGCGCCGGCCGTGCGCTCAGCCCCGGTCACTAGCAGCGTGGGGGCGAAGTCCAGGTCGCGGTAGGCCTGCCAACGCTCGCTGCTCAAGGTGGTATAAGCGCGCCCGGCCACCGCGCTGTAATGGAAGTCGGTGAAATACCGGAAATACAGCGCGACGTAGACCTGGCCGGCATAGTCGATGGGCCGCTCCCAGCCGCCGTAGTCCAGCAACAGGTACGGGTGCTCGCCGAGCATTCCCGCGCTCAAGTCCGCGCGAATCTTGGTGGGATCGCCGCCCTCGTCCTCCACGCGCCGGCGGTTATAGTCCACAATCGACGCCTGGTAATCCGACACGGCATGCGCCAGCGCGCTGAGGCCTCCCTCGGTGCTTGTCGCTGCGCGCCGCGGCGTGGCTTGCGACAGCGTGTCGCCGGTGTACATGATGATGATTTGCTTGGGCGGGCCGGTGGGCGGGAAGAGCCCGGCGGGAGGCTGCGCGGCCTCATCGGAGCCGTCCGCAACGGCGCCCGGTTGTGCCGTCCCGGAGCCGGCTGCGGCGCCGGCGCTCGTGCCGGCAGGCTGGGCCGCATCGCCCTCCGCCGGCTCGGGCCGCGGGCAGCCGGCCAGCAGCAACGTCGCTGCACATGCCAGCCAGGCCAGCACGCTAACTTGGCGCATCATGGCCGCCCCCGCCGTTTGTATTGTTCACGAATGCTGAGGATGGCGTCGCCGGGACGCAGTTTGTCCACCACGTCCTGCCCTTCAACCACGCTGGCGAACGCGGTGTAGCCGCTTAAGTCCAGGCAATCTTCCAGCGTGATGAAGAACGCATAGCCCGCCGCGCCGCCGCCGCGCGGCAGCGCCCAGGCCACACTGCCCGCGGGCAGGCTGTCGCCGCCCGGCTCGGGTGTGAAGCTGCATTTGGGCGCCGGGCCGTCCAGGCGCGCGCTGCCAAGCTGCACCAGCCGGCCGCCGGGACGCCGCGCGATGACCGCGCCGGTGTAATCGCCCTGGCCGGCGCGGTTGGCGAACTCGCGCGCGCTGTCGGGGCAGGTATCGGCATGGAGCTGGATCGTGAAGCTGCCCAGCTCGGTCTCGCAGATGAAGGCGGAGCCGCGCCCAGGGGCCTGGGCGGCCAGCGGCAGGGCGAACGCGGCCAGCGCAAGCAGCGCGCCAAGGGTAACCAGCCATCTGCCGGCGGGAATTCGCACGCAAAGATTGTACATAATGCGGCGCGGAGTGTGTGGCGGTGGTATGCTTTAGGCGTATGCGGGCCGCGGGCCTAGGCGAACTCAAAGAACCCCGGCAGCTCCCGCGCTAAGAAAGCGGCAGTGACCGCACATGCACCGCGGGTTAATGGCCGGCCAATCGTTCGCTTAGTGGCTGCGCGGCCTTTTGCTCAGGGGAGGGGGCGGATGCAACGGGAGTGTAGGCGTCCCGGCCCGCGCTATCCACCCCACAGGCTGTTACAATTCCACCCATGGGGACACAACGCGATTCACGATTGCGCCGCTGGTGGATTCTCATCATTATTCTGCTGCTCCTCGCCACGGGCCTGGCCTGGTGGCGGCTGGCCTATAAGCCGCCGCAGCTGCGCGAGGTGTATTCCGTGCAGGCGTGGGATCCGATTGGCACGCTTGGCACGCTTGGCACAGTCAAGGAGATGCCGTCCAAGCTCACGCTGATCGCCGGTGAGCGCTTATTGTCCGGCAAATTGTTCGACAAACCTCGAATATATGATTTGCATGGCAAGCTGCTGTGGGAGTTCCCGATGCCGGGCGAACACAACATGAGTTGCACCGCCGGGCCGGATGGGACGATCTACATCGGCACCAACAAGAACAACGTCTACGCCTACGATGCGGACTACAAGCTGAAGTGGAAGTTCTACGCCAAGGGCAGCAAGGACTGGATGTGCTGCCCGCAGCCGGGGCCGGACGGGCGCGTCTATGTCACGGCCAGCGATGGCGTGCTGTACGCGCTGTCGGCGGAAGGGGAGCAGCTCTGGAAGGTGGAAGCCCCTGCTATAAGCGGCCGGCAATTGCCGCTGGTGAGTGAGGCCGGGATTGTGATCGCGCCATGCCGGGATGGATCGGCAATCGCCTACGACACGGAGGGAAAGGAACTTTGGCGGGCTAGCGGCGTGGGCTTCTGCGTCTTGGTGCCCGCCGCGTCAGAATACCTGGCCGGGATTAGCAACAGCTACGGGGCTTCCGGCTGGACAATGCATGGCACACGGCTCTGGCAGTGGAACGCCCCCGGCTTGATCAATTTCTTGGAAGACATTGTGGCGGGGGAACACCTGCTGTTGCAATGCTTAGATCCTGACCGGCTAGTTGCACTAGACAGTACAGGCCAAGTACTTTGGGAGTACGACTGCGAAGAGCTACTAACACAATACCGCCCATTGCCCGATGGCCGTACGCTGCTGGTGAAAGCGCCATCCATCCATACAAATCGAGCAATCGCATACCTGGATGATCTGTGGTACAAGCTAAAGCGCGGCAGGGTGGGCGAGCTCATCGTGCTCGACCAGCAGGGGCGCGAAACCGCGAGATACCCGCTCCCGTTCATGTTCGCTACCTCGCCGCCTGTCGCCCTCCCCGACGGCACAGTGCTAATCGTGGGCAACAACGGCAAGTTGTACCGCTATGAGATTCCTTAAGGTAAAAAAGATGAAGCACAAGCGCATGCTGTGCCCCCGGAGCGCCGGATGACGGACTGGCAGGACCGCCGCCGCAGATGCTTTATCCTGGCCGCACTGCTTGGCGCAAGCCTGCTGTCGTGGTTCAACCTGCCCATGCCGCTGCGGGTTGTTTATGTCGCACAGGCTTGGGGCACACCCGGCCAGCAGTACATCCCGGGGTGCATGCCGTTGGAACTCACGCCAGTGCCCGGCAACCACCTGGTAGATCATCCGTTTGGCACGCTGCAGGTCTACGACCTACGCGGCAAGCTGCTCTTGGATTACGATGAAAAAACCGACGGGGAGCATCCGGCGTTTTGCGGCAGCGCTAACGGTTGGTTTTACCTCCTCACTCCAACAGCCCGCCTTGACGCGTATGACACGCAATTCAACCGGCGCTGGAGCTTGCAGCTTGATTCCACGGGGAGTTACCCGCGCTACATTACAGCCGACCCCGCGGGGAACATCTACGTCCTGATCAACCCCGGCCAACTGTATGCGATCTCGCCGGCGGGAGCAGTGCGCTGGCATCAACAGGACGCACGGATCTCGTCGCCGGAGCGCCTTGATACCACCGCGGACGGCAGTCTGATCGTCACCTGCTACTACCGCGCCTTAATCTATAGGCCTGATGGTGAAAGACTGCGGTGTATCGAACAGCGCTTCCATGATTCATTTTTTGTGGGTGCTGAACGGCAGTACCTGGTCTGCCTGCCTGACAGCTGGTTCAAGTTGACAGCCTTCGCCATTACCGGGGATTGCCTCTGGTCTAGATCCACGCAAGACAAAGTGCTGACCTATCCTGGGGTGGACGGTGCTGCAGGCCTGCTGCTGGCGGGCAGCGGCGGAAGCTGTGCCACTGGCCTGGATGAGTACGGCAGGGTTAGCTGGCGGCTGGAGGATTTAGCTGTATCCACGAAGTTCTGCCAACTGGCGGACGGCCGGATTGTCGCGCTAGAGCGAAAGCAGGCCTCGAGCGGCCGGTTAAGCGAGCTCTCTGTTGAGCTCAAGCTGCGCTTAGGCTTCGCCACTGAATACAGTGAGATGCGTATCCTGCAAGACCACGAAGTGGCCGCGTCGTATCTAGTGCCGGCCGGTTATCAGGAATGCCCGCTAATCCCATTGCCCGACGGTTCGTTACTCATCGTGGGCTATGATGCGGCCATCCGGCGCTATCGCATACCCTGACCCGGCGTAGCGCGCCTTCGCGCCGGACGCAGCAGCCCGGGTAAGCGCCATGTGCAGCCCGGCTTCCGTGAATGCTTCGTCCGGTAATGGTCCCCGCGGAGATTAGACTACCTGTCGTTTACCTGTTGATAACCTGTGGATAACTTGTTAATAGTTAAGTAAATCTAAGCAGTTAGATGTATTTCAGCTTAGAACCAGCTTGAGCTCACGCAGGGTGTCTTTCAATATTTCCCATGAAATAAGGAGAAAAACTCTTGACAGACGCTTGAGCTTAGGCTAATACTTGACGCGCGAAATCACTTTATCCTTTCGAGGAGGATAGCTATGGCTACCACTACTGCTGCGGCGGCTACGCCCAAGAAACCGATGGGCAAGACCGACATGATTGACGCGGTGGCGAAGGCGACTGGCCTGGAGAAGACCAAGAGCAAGGCCGCCATCGAGGCGATGATTGACCTGATTAGCAAAGAGCTGAAGAAGGGCAATCGCGTGCAGTTGACGGGCTTCGGCACGTTCTCGGTGACCAAGCGCAAGAAGCGCGTCGGCGTGAACCCCAAGACCGGCGAAAAGATCCAGATCCCGGCCCGCAAGGTTCCCAAGTTCACTCCGGGCAAGGCCCTCAAGGACATGATCGGCTAGTCCGGGTTTGTGTAGGAGTTGCGAGACTTGAGCCTCCGGCACGCCGGGGGCTTTTTTTTCGCAAACGTCACGAGGCTGCCCGTCTGATCAAACACTTGGTAGCCCGGCCTTTAGGCCGGGTGTGTCCAAACTCCGGGCCTAAAGGCCCGGCTACCGATCTCGCTTCGCTATAATGCCAGCGCGATGGCGCTGCTACCCCCCGGAGTACACGAGAATTTCCCGCCCGAGCGGGACCAGCTCACGCCGCTGTTCAAGCAGTATTGCGCCATCAAGGACGCGCACCCGCAGGGGCTGCTGCTCTACCGCCTCGGCGACTTCTACGAGATGTTCGGCCCCGACGCGGCAGTGGCAGCGGAGCTACTCGGCCTGACGCTGACCAGCCGCTCCTGCGCCACGGACTACAAGGTGGCGATGTGCGGCGTGCCCTACCACTCCGCCGCGCGCTACATCAAGCGGCTCGTGGATGCGGGCGTCGCGGCGGCGATCTGCGAGCAGGCCGAGGATCCGGCGCAGGCC
>CAYXMN010000040.1:0-11322 GCA_964465955.1 uncultured Planctomycetales bacterium | reverse complement strand
GGGTCTATTCGGGCGTGATCACGGCGGGCACGCTGGTGGAGGACGAGTACCTGTCCGCCGAGCAGAGCAACTTCCTGGCCGTGCTGGCGGGGGGCGGGACAGCGTGGGGCATCGCGCTCCTGGAGAGCAGCGGCGGCAGTGTGGAAATGATCCCGCTGCCGGGCGCGGGCGCCGAGCCGCTGGCGGCGTTCCGTTTCGCGCTTAGCGCGGCGCTGCGCTGCTACCCGGCGGAGGTGCTCATCCCCGAGGCGCTGCACTCCGACCCGGCCTACCGCGAGATCGTGCAGGCCAGCCCCGGCCCGGTGTACCACGCCTACCCCGCGCTGCCGCCCGCGGCTGAGCAGCAGTACTTCCTCGAACGTTACTTCAAGGCCAGCTCGCTCGGCGCATTCGGTATCGAGGGCCAGCCGGCCTTAACCGCCGCGCTGTTCGCGCTGGTGCGCTACCTGCGCGAGACCTTCGCCGCCGGGGAACTGGCGCTACGCCCGCGCTTAAGCCCTCTCACGGGCCAGCTCTACCTCGACAGCCGCACCGCCGCGCACTTGGAGCTCACGGCGAGCCAGTCCGGCGGGCAGAGCCTATACAGCCTGCTCTGCCGGCAGCGCACCGCCCTGGGCAAGCGCCTGTTCAAGCGCTGGCTGCTCGCCCCGTGCGCCGGCATAGATGAACTCACCCGCCGCCAGGACGCCGCCGCCGCGCTGATCGCGGACAGCCTGGCGCGCGAGGAGCTATGCGCGCTGCTCGAATGCGTGCAGGACGTGGAGCGTATCGTGAACCGCGTGCAGCTGGGCCGCAGCCACCCCAAGGAAGTACGCGCGCTCATCAACTCGCTGCCCGCGCTGACGGAGCTGGGGGCGCGGCTCGCCGGTTCGCCGGTAGCGCTGCTTAGCGAGCTGGCGGACGGGCTGGGCTCTCACGCGCACCTGCACGCGCAGTGGGACGCGCTGCTCTCGGACGATCCGCCGGTGAAGCCCAGCGACGGAGGCGTGATCCGCCCTGGCGCGGACAGCGAGGTGGACCGCTTGTGCGAGCTGCACTCCGGCAGCCGCGAATGGTTCGCCGCGTTCGAGGAGCAGGAGCGCGAGCGCACCGGCATCAAGACGCTCAAAGTGAAACAGACCGGGCCCTTCGGCTACTTCATCGAGGTGAGCAAAGCCAACCTGGCGCTCGTGCCGGCGGACTACCAGCGCAAGCAGACGCTGGTGAACGCCGAGCGCTTCACCACGGCGGAGCTTTCCCAGCGCGAGCAGGAGCTGCAGACCGCCGAGGCGCGGCTGTTGGCGCGCGAGAGCGAGCTGTTCGCGGGGCTGTGCCAGGCCATCACGGCGCAGGCGGGCGTGCTGGCGCGGGCCGCGCAGGCCGCCGCGCAGCTCGACGTGCTGGCGGGCCTTGCCGCCGTGGCGCAGGAGCAAGGCTGGGTGCGCAGCGAGCTGGACGCGGGGGAGCAACCCGCGGTGGACATCGAGGGCGGCGTCCACCCGCTGGTGGAGCACGCCGTGGGCGCGCGCTATTACACGAAGAACGACTGCTACCTCTCCGCCGGGACGCAGCACGTGCTGCTGCTAACCGGGCCGAACATGGGCGGCAAGTCCACCTACCTGCGGATGGCGGCCACGCTGGCGGTGATAAACCAGCTCGCGGGCCACGTCCCGGCGCGGCGCGCGCGCCTGCCGCTCTTCGACCGCATCTACACGCGCATCGGCGCGCAAGACCACCTTAGCCGCGGGCAGAGCACGTTCATGGTGGAGATGGTGGAGACGGCGGAGATCCTCAACACCTGCGGCCCGCGCAGCCTGGTCGTGCTGGACGAGGTGGGGCGCGGCACATCCACCTACGACGGCATTTCCATCGCCAAGGCCGTGCTGGAGTACCTGCACGAGCATCCGGCGCGCCCGCTGACGCTGTTCGCCACGCACTTCTTCGAGCTGACGGACTTGGCGAGCCTGTTGCCGCGCGTCGCCAACTTCCAGGTGGACGTGGCGCGCGAGGGCTCCCGGTTCGTGTTCCTCTACCGCGTCAGCCCCGGCTGCGCCAGTGATAGCTTCGGCGTGGAGGTGGCGGCGCTGGCCGGACTGCCGGAGGCGGTGGTTAAGCGGGCGCGGGCGATCCTGGCCGAGCTGGAGGATGTGCAGGCCGAAGCGCGCGCGCGGGCGCGCAAGGCGATGCAGCTAAAGCTGTTCGGGGAAAGGAGGTAGGCGCAAATTCAGTGCAAGTTGCGTTATCATATTCCCGTCAGTCAAAGTGCTGTTACTTCTTGGAGGTGGGCGATGAAAAGCTTCGTGCGGCAATTGGCGATTGTAATCTTAGTCCTCACACTCAGTGCTCCCGCGTTTGCGGCGGAACCTGGTGAAATCATGCTCACCCTTCGCGCGGCGCAGAAGCTCACAGACCAGCAGTTCCAGGATGTTGCCTCGATGCTGGCTGTGGTGGGCGCAACCTCGGAAGTGCAGTCCCTCGACTGGGAGACAATGGAGCCGCTGCTGGCCACACTTCAAGGCTACATTCCCCCGAGCACGGTGTGGTATGCGATGCCGGACGGCACGTACTACACCGTGGACAAAGGCCTGATCGATGTGACCCTGGCGGATCGCGATTACTTCCCAGCACTGATGAGCGGAGAGATGGTGATTGGCCCAGTGGTGGAGAGCAAGTCCTCAAGCGAGCTTTCCGCGATCATCGCGGTACCCATCATGAGCGGAGACGAGATTGTCGGCGCGCTGGGGGTTTCGCTGTATATCGATGCTTTGGCCGATTACCTGCGAGAGAGCTTGGGCTGGGCAAAGGGTTTGCGGGTGAAGATCGTTGATTCCTCGAAAAAAGAAGTAGCCGTAATTGGGCTTGCCACCGATGGACTTGAAGGTGAATTCGGGATGGAATTGACTTCGGCAATAACTGGCTGGACCTACTTGCCATTGGTTAGCGAGTAAAGAGCGGCAGCTCCCATTTTCCCGAACACACCCGCGGCGGCCCGCGTCTGATGCGTGTTCAGAAAAATATAAGGGAGTATAATCAGGCCAAGTGCGTGCGTTCCGGCATACTGCTGCGGTCATTCCTGCGCTGCTGCTGATTGTGGCGCTGTCTTTAGTAGCCTGTCCGCCGTCCAAGGATAGCCAGCCCGCCGCCGCCGGGCAGCAGGCCGGGCAGCTGGCCAAGCACGGCGCGCAGCTCGCCGCCGGCCCGCCGGCGGATCCGGCCCCCGCCTTGGAGTTCCTGCTCGCCGCGCTTAGAGGCCGGGCTGATGACGGGCAAGCGCCACTCGGACCGGTCTGGAACATCCTGGCGAGCGTCGCCGCCACGCCGCAGGCCTCGCTCCTGGCGCCCCTGCGTGACGAGATCGGCTCTGAGGCCGCCGCTACCGGAGCAACCACTTCACCTCCGCTGGCTGGCGCCTGGCTCGCCACCGACCAGGCCAGTGCGCTTAAGTTCATCCGCAGCAAGTTCAAGGACCGGCAATACACCTACATCCAGGCCCTGGGCGCCGCGCCGCGGTTGCTCCGCCAGGAGTTGGACCGGCTCGACTTAGGCGCGCTGCCCTTGGACGGCGCGATCCTCGCGCTGGAGCTGCTGCGCGCTTCCGGCGTCACCACCGCTGATGCCGCGCTGCTTAAGAACCTGGCCCAGCACAGCGAGCCGCAAATCCGGCTGCGCGCTATCGGTTACCTCATCGCACTAGACCAAGACAACACCGCGCAGCGGCAAGCGCTGGTCGACGCGCTGGCCAGCGATAATCTCACCACCTTCACCGCAGCGCTGGAAGGCGTAAAATGCAGCGGCGATGCGGGGCTCGCCGACGCGCTCGTCCCGCTGGTGGCAAACGCGGCCATGGGTGATGAAGACCCCGCCGCGCGCAAGGATCCGCGCGTGCTGTTCACCGCCTATGCGCTGGCCTATCTCCCCGGCGAGCAAGCGTCATTGATGCGCGACAACCTGCTCGGCGCCAGTGATCCGCAAGTGCGCTGGCAGGCGCGGCTGGGCGAACTGCTGCAGGGCCAGCCCAGCTATTGGAACGACGCGGTGGAGGTGATGGGAATCGGCAACAAGGACCTGTGGGTGGCGCTGCAAACCCCTGAAGCGCACGCGCCGGAGCTGCTGGACACGTATCGTCAAGCCGCCGCGGCGGAGGATGCGACAGTGCGTTTGCAAGCGGCGCTGCACTTAGTGCGCTACACAAGCGATAATAGCAACGCCAAAGCGATTGAATTGCTGGCGCGCTTGGCCGCGGACAAGGAACCGCAAGTGCAGGCGGCAGCGTTCAACAGCGGTGCGCGGCTGAAGGCGCGGGAACTAACCCCGCTGGCCGAAGCCGCGCTGGCGGATGAACATGCGCCGTGGGAAGTCCGGTTGGCGGCGGCGGGCCTGGTGTTGGCCGTCGCCCCGGCCAGCGGCGCGGCTGAGGAGCAAGCTGAGTGAGAGTTGTTGTTTTTCTGATAATCCTGCTGGCGGGCAGCGCGCTGGTCGCGGCGGCGGGCGACCGCATGGGCCATCTGGCGGCGCGGCGCAAGGTGCGCTTCGCCGGTTTGCGCCCGCGCACGGTTTCCACGATTATCGCCGTGGCCAGCGGGCTGATCATCATGCTGGTCACCCTCGCGGCGATGCTGCTGGTTTGGAGCGACTTCCGCAGCGCTCTGTGGGATTATGACAAGGTGAAGGACCAACTGGCTGGGACTGTAACGCAGCTTGACGAGATGAGCGGCAAGTTAAGCAAGGCCGAGCGGGATCTGACCAGCGCGCAGGAGAACACCGAACTGGCCGAAACCAAGCGCCATGAGGCCGAGCAAGAACTGTCCACCATGCAAAGCCAGCTCATCGACATCACCAAAAGCCTGAGTATCGCCCAAGCCAATTTGAGCAAGGCCAACAAGGAAGTGCTGCAAGCCAAAGCTCAAAAAACCAAACTGGACAAAGACATCACCGCTTACCAGGCGCGCACGTCGGAACTGCGTGAACTGGTCGGCCAGGCCCGCACCGAGGCTGAACAAGGCGAGATCGTCCTGCTCAAAGGCACGCTGATCAACCAACTGCGCGTGCCCAGCGACAAGGCGGACCAACTGGCGGTGTTGCTGCAGCGCGCCTTGAGCCTGGCCCAGGACAGCCTGGCCCAGGACGGATTGAAACTGGCGGACAGCGTCGCCGCCAGCGCCGACGGCTTCATCGAGAACTATCCCTACCGCGGCGGCAAAACCGACGTGATCGTTGTTATCACCGCCGCCAACAACGTCTTCGCCGCGGGCGAAGTCGAGCTGAGTTTCGAGGCGATCCCGCTGGAAGTGCTTGTGCCCGCCGGTGAAGTGGTCCTCGATATCTTGCTGGGCGAAACGAGCGCGACGGTCAAGGTCGCCGGGCTCGGCGAACGCCAGTTGGACCTGCCCGCCAACCTGACACTGGACAGCCTGGAAGACTTCACCTTTGACGTGTACGGCTTGTTCCAGCAAGGCGCGGTCGATTTAGGCTTCCTGCCGGATATGGCCACCGGCGATGTGGCGAACCCGGTGCTCAAGATTGCCGACATCAGCAGCGAGCTGCTGAAGCGCCAGCGACCGGTGCGCCTGCAGTTTGTTACCCGCTCGGCGGCGACCGCGCTTGACGGCCTGGCGAACTGCGAGCTGTACGTCAGCAGCCCGGGTGCCGCGGAAAGCCCGGCCGCCCCGGAGCAAGCCGGTGGATAACCAGCGCGCGGCTCACGTCATGCTGGCGCTGGTCCTGCTGCTGGCCTGGCCGCCCTGTATCACGGCGGCGCAGGAGGAACAGGAGGCCGGTCCCGCCGCGGCAAGCGTCCCAGAGATTAAGCTTGCCCGCAATCTGCGCCTGGTGATCCGCCCCACCTTGCTCGGCCTGGTGCCGCCGGAAGACACGGAAGGCTACGGCCAGGCCTTCATCCGCATTACCGCTGCCACGCCAGAGCAGATCAGCCTGCACTACGAGATCAAAGAGCTGGTTGACAGCGCCGGCGGCCACGCCAGCGAGTGGTGGCAAGCCCCGCCCGCGGAAGCGTTGGCCTTGACCCGCATTCGCCGCGGAGAAGTCAACGTGACCGGCCTGGCCGATGCGCGCACGATGCTGAGCCCGCTGTTGTGGCCCGCGGGCGGATTCGCCACGGACTCCAGCCTGCTGTGGGTGTCCCAAGCCTGTTATCGCGAGCTGGACACCACCGGCAACGCCCGGTTTGACGGCCATTGCGCGGCGGAAACCCCGGAGGCTTTGGCGCAGTTGCAGACGGCACTGCTCGCCGGGCGGCGCGCGCAAGCGGGGCTGGCCGCGGATGAGCCGTTACGCTTGGAACTGGTGCGGCGCGCGGGGTACCCCGTACAGGTCAACGGCGAGCGGCTGCGGCTGCCCGCCCTGCTGGCGCGGGATAGCGCCGGGCTGGCGGAATACTGGATTCTCGCGGACGCGGACAATCCGCTGGTGCTGAAACTGAGCTACCTGCCGGGCGCGAACATCGAGGAAGACCCGGAGCCTGCGCCGGCCGCCCAAGCCGGCGGCGACCCGCGGCGGCCCAAGCTGAAAATCGGCGGCTCGGTGTATACCCCGCCAACCCAAGCGCTGGCGGAAACACCGGCGGCGGCGGGCGCGGGCGGGCTGGAGTCGCTGGTCAATGAAGGCGGCGGCTACGCGGTGACCGCCATCGATTTCTAAACCTGAGACTGGCGCCGCGGCTAGCCCCTGGCTTCCATGCCTTCGGTGCGCCGGCGGCGCACGCTGTCGCGGGCAGCCCAAGCCAAGGTGGCGATCAAGCCAAACTGCAGCACATACCCCACCGGAATGCGCAGCAACTGCCAATACAACTCAGGCCGTGATTCCATTATGCCGGTCAGCAGCGGGCCGTACATCGCGCCGCTGTTGAACGGCAGCACGCTGCCCCAAGCATTCATGAAGGACAGGGACAACATCACCAGCTCCCGTTCGCTGCCGGTAAAGCCATTGATTTGCGAAAAGATCATCCAGACAAACAAGGCCAGCACCAGCACCAGCGGCAAGAGCCACGGACCGAGGATGGTACTGGCCACGCGCATTATCGTGCTATACCGCCCGCGCAGGGCCGCGAGGCTGATCAGAAACAGGCATAAAGCCTGGCCGGTGATCCACAGCCCCAAGGCGGTGCTTTGTTCCGGGCCTTTGTACTCATCCAAGGTCAAGATGTCCGCGAACGTCAGCGCCGGGCCAAGCGCGACCCACATGAGCTGGCCGAAGGTCGCGAGAAGGCCCGCGGTCGACAGCGCGATCACCGACCGCGATTGGCTGATCGCCAGGTAAAACAACATCAGCGCGAGCGCGCCCAGGACGCTGGACAGCAGCATCAGGAACACCGCTAACGGAAGCAGCACCAAGAGCTTTTCGGCTTCAGGCTTCCACAAGTCCAGCCAATCGGTTAGCACAACCAGCATCCACACCCAGAACAGCACACTGCCCCCCAGGCCGCGCCACCACAATGGCGGGAGCAGAATTCTGAGAACGCCGAGGACGATGTCCTCGTCGCCCAGGCTGGAGGTGGCCAGCGTGTCGTCCAGCGCCAGGCCGGTCACCAGCCGGGTGGGAGGGGCCAGCACTAACAGCGCGTCGCGCACAGCGTTGTAGAGCCCCACGCCCAGCCAGAGACAGTAAAACACACTGAGCAACCCAAGTCCGCTGATGGTAGCAAAGCGCCAATCTAAATCGCTCCAGGTTCCATTCGCCGCCATTTCGCCAAAAATCGCGAGCAGCCAGATGCTGCTGAACAAAGCGGTTAACAGGATGTATGAGCCCAAGGTCCGGCGGCGCGCGCGGCGGCGGCGGCGCTGTTCCGCCTTAAGCAGGTATTGGGCGATCGGATTTTCCGGCAAGCCCTGCCAGGCCGCCTGCCAGGCAGCCAGCCCCCGTGGCGGCACACCCGGCATAGCCGGTTCTGTCGGCGGCAAGTCCATGGCTCATTCTATCCTGCCGCCGGGGGCGGGGTTGACTCCGCGGAGGCCGGCGCGGAGCTAAAGCGCGAGTTCACCAGCTTGGGCAGGTAATTGAATCCACCCTCGCCTGGAGCTGGCGGCGGTTCGGCGGTTGTGGCCGGACTAGTGCTGCTGGGACTTGGTGTTACAGCCAGCGGCAGCGTTGGCGCGGATCTAAGCTTTGTTTCAGGTACGCTCGCTGTGTTGGGAACCGCCCCGGCCGGTTTGAGCACTGCCGGTTGGCTTGCTGCCGGTGCAACTGACTCCGGCCTGTCCGGCGCGGCGAACCGGCTGACCGGCGGCTGCGCGACGGCCCCGGCATGGCCCGGCGCGACGGCGGGCCTGGCGGGCGGGTTCACGGCCAGCGCAGGCCCAGCGGGAGTGTCGGGCTTATGCGGCTCTGCCTCCTGCATCAGAACCAGCGGATCGTCATCGGCGTCCTCTGGCCCGCTCAGCCCGGTCAGGACCGGCACGGATTCCTCGACCCAGCCCGGCGAGAGCTGCTGCGTCAGCCGCACATGCTCCGCACGCACCTCGCGCACCTGCTCCGGCTCGTTCTGGCTAGCGCGCTGGCGTTCCAGCAGCGCCACGAGCTGCTCCACGCTACGGTTTTGCCCTTGGAACGCAGGGTTGCTCTCAGCCGGCTCCACCGACGCTTCCCGTTTGCGCCGCGCCAGCAGCGCCGCCAGCTCTTCCTCGTTCTTGCGCCGCGTCGCCGTGCTACGTCGGTTATAGTAGAGCAGCGCAACCAGGCCGAGCGCCGCCCAGCCGAAAAACGCCGTCAGCGGGCTGTCCGAACCGGTGCCCGCCAGCACCAAGATCACCCCGAGGATGCTCAGGAAACAGCTAGCCCCGTTGGTCCCGCATGTTGTACTTGTTTGCGCCATAACCGTCCCAGGCACTACGCCTAGCTTAATCATACCGCGAGCGCGGTACAATGCCTGCCGATGCCAACCCGCGGTGGAATCCTCGCTTTGCAGGGCGCGCTTGAACCGCACGCGCGCATGCTCACGCTTCTCGGCCTCACGCCAGTCCTGGTGCGCGCTCCCGCAGATCTGGCCGGGCTGTCGCTGATCTGCCTGCCCGGCGGCGAGTCCACCACGATGTCGCTGCTGCTGGACGATACCGGCCTGCGCGGGCCGCTTAGCGCAGCAATCGCCGGCGGCCTGCCCACCCTCGCCACTTGCGCCGGGGCGATCCTGCTCGCGCGCGAGCTGCAAGGTGACACCGGCAGTCTCAAGGTCGAACCGCTACGCCTGCTTGACGCGGTGATCAACCGCAACGCCTACGGGCGGCAGGTGGACAGCTTCACCACCGAACTCACCGTGGATTGGGACGCACTGGACGCGCCCGACGGCGGGATGTTGCAGGGCGTCTTCATCCGCGCGCCGCGGATTGAGAACCTGGGGCCATCCGTCAAGCCGGTGGTGTTCCACAATGGCGAAGCGGTGGCCGTGCGCCAGGGGCGCATGCTCGCCTGCGAGTTCCACCCCGAGCTGGCGGGCGATCCGCGCCTGCACGCCGCCGTGCTGGCTTGGGGCGGATAACCGCGGCGAACGCCCCGGACGGCCGCGCGTCTGACATAATGCTGGCATGGCTGAGACCGGCTCCAACTTCGCGCACTGGCGGCAGGACGTGCTCGACGAGGCGCGCGCGCTGCTGGAGCCGCTGGAAGATGTCCAGCCCGGCCAGATGATGGGGCACCCCGCGTTCTACCACGCCCCGCCGGGCGGCAAGCGCATGATGTTCGCCTGTGTCTTTGGAGCGGGCCTGGGGCTGAAACTGCCGCGGGAGCGCTGCGCTGAACTGCTGGAACAGCCGGGATTCATGCCCTTTATCGCGGGGGGCGCCGTGATGGGTGGCTGGGTGGTCTACGACCCCGGCCCGGTTGCCGCGGCGCTGGCGCAGCAGGTCGAGCTGCTGCACGAAGCATTGGACTGGACCAGCTGGTCCGGGAGGAAACGCTGATGGGTGACCAGATTGCCAAGTATGCCTGGCTGCTGCTCGCAGCGCTGGCCGCCGTGGCGGTGCTGGCGGGCTGTAACAAGGCAAAGCCCCAGCAAGCCGGGCCAGGGCGGTTGCCGCCGGGCGTGACTGCCGAGCAGGCGGAGCAGCAGGAGCAACCGCTGGCCAGCCTGCCGCCCGGCTTAGACGAGCCGGCGCCGGCGCCGGATGAGGAACCCGCCACTGGGGTGGTTGGCGAGCATTTGACCAAGGCGGTGCTGGACAGCCGCGGACGCCTGGGCGGGCCTTACCCCAACAGCACCCTCGCCGTGTTCTCCCCGATGCTCTACGACACGGCGGTTGAGCGGCTCACCGACGTCAAGTTACTGCAGGAACTGCTCGACAACGGCTCAGCCGTCTTCCTCCCAAACGGCACGGAGGTGGACTATGCCTATGAAACCCAGGCCGACAAGAGCTTCCTGGCCATCAACTATCGGGGCAAGCGGTGGTATGTCAAGGCGGAAGACGCGACGCTCAAAGGCGGGAAGTAGCGCAGGCCGGTTTTGCCTAGCAGCGGCTCAGGCGGTCAAACGCCAGACGTAGAGCACCAGCATGATCAGAAACCCGGCGAGCGTCCAACGCCCCGGTTCGAGGCTGAGCAAGGCGAGGCGCGGGGCGGCGTAGAACAGCAGGAACAATGGGAAAAGGATCACTGTCAGCACGATGCGTAGCGGGATGCCGGCGTTGAGCGGTTCAGACCCGGCCAGATAGCCTTGCCAAAACGCCGCCGTCACCAGCACCATGGTGTTCACTGCTAGCAGGCTGCCCGTGCGCACGGCCCAGTACGCCGGGGTGCCGCGCCGCAGGCGCGCCTTGGGGCTGTACAGTACGGCGCTGGGGAACGCTGACATCAACAGCAGGAACGCGAGCGTCGCGGCGAGCGTGATCCCCGTGTTGCCGTCGCCGCCAGCCAGCGCGAGCCATGCGCCGCCGAAACTCGTCTCATCCAGCAAGCTCCCCGCGGCGAACAGCATCGCGAACAGGGCGATGCTGAAGGGCAGGCTTAACCCCAGCAACGTGGCCTGGGTCGCGCAAACGGCTTGGCCGGCGCTGGGCCCGCCGGCGTCAGGTTCCATCGTCGCCGGCGCACCTTTCAGGACCGGTTGGATTAACTTCGAAGCCGCGATGCCTACGCACATCAACAGGTGCGCTCCGATCAGGAGCGCCAGGTTCGCTTCGGACTCGCGGCCGAGCTGCGCCGCCAGCGCGGGCAGCGCGAGCCAAGCCGCGAGCAAGGTCAACGCATCCAACACGGGGGCCGCAATCCGATCAGCAAGCTGCGCCATTGGCCCATTATGCCACGCTAGCGCACCCCCGCCGCCTGTGCGTAGCGCCCCGCGGCAAGATCAGGCGGGGATTCGCCCGGCCGGGGCAGATAGCGCACGCGCTGTTGCGGCAG
>CAYXMN010000039.1:4461-18438 GCA_964465955.1 uncultured Planctomycetales bacterium | reverse complement strand
CTTAACTCGCCCTCAACTTCATCAAGTTCAGCACTATGGTCTCCCGGTTCTGTTTGGAGCAGTTCCCACAACTCAGAAAGATTGTTGACGGTGGAGTGTGCCGCTTTGAATTGCGCCAGAACTTGATCCAATCCGGCGAGTTCCTGTCCTACTACGCGTGCGTGTTCTTGATCCGCCCAGAATTCCGGGTTGTTTTGCAGCTCGCGCAACTCCGCTGCCCGCTGTGCCTTGGCAGGGATGTCAAAGGTACCTCCGCATCTGATCTACCAGCTTAGCGGCGCGCTCAAGTTCTAGGCGTATCTCGTGGGGTTCCATACGCTGATTATACATGGCTGTTGCGGCTGCTTGTATAATGGCGCAGGCGTGGAACTGCTTGTACAACTTCTAAAGCAACTGCCTTGGCCTGCGCAACTCTGGCGGCCTGACGGTACCGTCTTATCCACAAATGTTAGATTCAATGAATTGTTAGGCCTGCCATCCAGCTATGATTGGGATGAGAATAACTCCCAGCTACGTTTCGATCCACAGTTTCAAGCCAGTGGCGTCAGCCAGTTAATGGAACGAGCCTTTGACGGCGCTCCAGTTGAAATCCACTCAGTGAAGTATAACCCCGCTAAATATCCGCAATCCGCTGAATATTCTAATAGCACAATCCAAATTGTCATATCGCTTAAGCCTCTGTTTAATGATGATCAGCGTCTGGCGAATATCGTTTGCCTGATCTCTGAAGTTGCCAGCACCGAATTGCGGTATGAGCAGGAACTAATGCGTAGCCAGAAAATGGAAAGCGTTGAAACACTCGCTAGCGGCGTCGCCCACGAATTCAATAATATCTTTACCGGAATCAAGGGCATGACTGATCTCATTAAGGGAGAGGTCGATCAGACATCCGAGATTTACGAATTTGCTAATTCCATCCAGCAGAACATCCAGCGTGGGGCTGATTTGATTCAACAACTCTCCAGCTTCGCTCGAGAGGTGCCATATACACTTCGGCGGCGGTTCGTCAAAGATTACATTGATCATGTCCTGCCGTTGTTGAAGCTTCATATTTCCAAACGGATCAACTTTACGACTAACATTAACGCACCCGTTTCAGTGTTGATCGACGCTAATAAAATGGATCAGGCACTGGCGAATATCGTTTCAAATGCGCGTGACGCAATGGGTGGCCAAGGGAAGATTCAACTCAATGTCCACCTTGAATCTCCACAAATGAACTCAGAGACGAATCTGCCTGCCGATATACAATGGGTGTTACTTGAGATTGCGGATAGCGGTCCTGGTATCCCGGAAGAACTAAGAAGCCGTGTCGTGGAACCCTTCTTCAGCACGAAAGAACGCGGTAAAGCCACCGGGCTCGGATTGTCGGTAACCAACCGGATTGTTATATCTCACCATGGACTGGTACAGATCGGCATATCTGAAGAACTTGGCGGAGCATCGATCAGGATATACCTGCCTGCCGCCCATGAAACGCCCGCTACCGAAGCATCCTCAGGCAGCCAGGTTTCACGCTAAACTCAACGGTGGTTTTTCCATGAAAATGCAACTCACCGTCCGCGGCGAGGTAATGCACCGGGCTTGTACAGACACACTTCAACTGCCGTCCTTGCCGGTAAACTACCTGTTTCATTCCTAAATGTTTGCCGCGGATTGCAGCAGGCAGGTTGCGCAGCATCTCAAATTTCGATTCCGCGCTGACAAGCAGAAAATCCAGCATTCCATCATCAATCAGCGCTTGGGGCGCAATGCGGGTGCCACCGCCAATATCCCGGTTATTCATCGCTAGGATCCAGTAATACTTGCCCGAGAATCGCTCGCCATCGATTTCAATCTCGGCGATGGCCGGCTGCAGTTTCGCTAGCACGCTGATGAAGGCCAAATTGTAGTTCTGCAGCAATCGATTATTAGGGTGATGCACCCGAACCGCAAGCGTGTCACTGTCCAAACCGAAGCCGGCGCTGTTAATAAACCGCTGGCCGCACATTTCGCCGAAATCCGTCGGAATAGGGGCTAGCTCGCTGAGCCGAGCAACCTTATCCCTGACCCGCGCGGGATATCCGATCGTGCGTGCGAAATCATTGCCTGTCCCAAGAGGCAGCAGCCCCAATGCCTGCCGGTCTAGATCGAGCCACTGGAGAACCTGGTGCAGCGTCCCGTCCCCACCTAGGGCTAGCAGTAAAGGATGGGTAGCCTGGCACCGGCGCAGTAAAGTATGGAGCCGCTCTAAGTCTTCCGGGCACACGATTTCCAATCTGGGGAACACCTGTTTGAGCAGGCTTCTTAGCAGTTCCAGGCGCATCAACTCAGCCGGTTTGAGCACTGCCAGTACCCGTTCCTCAGCAAACACTGGATGAGGGCGTAATTGTCGATTTCTCTGCATGCCTGTACTTACTTGCTGTATATCGCTTCAGGCGCTATCTTGGCGATTGTAACATGCCCAGTGCCAGGACAATCAGACCACGGAGATCAAGGCATGCGATGCACCTGTGCCTGCGTGCGTTGCGGCTAGTTGCTGCAGGCGCGATCTGCGTTGTCCTGGTATTGTTGTTGCTGGCCAATACCTCCCACGCCCTTAACCTGTACCAGGATCTGTTTGTTTCGCTGTCCGCCCGGCCACTGGGCATGGGCGGCGCTTGCGCAGCCGTGCCGTCCGCCGCCAGCGTGTTCTCAAATCCAGCCTGCCTTGCCGGACTGCGGCAGCTCAGCTTGCTATACAACCATAGTGCGCGCCATTTCCCCGGCAGCCAAGAAGGCGGCAGCCAAGAGTGGGACCAGCTCGACGGCGATACAGAGGCGATGGTGATGCCGCTGCCGTTGAGCACTTATGCACGGGGCTTCACCTTCGCCGGGGAAATGGGCTATGACTACACGGGCCATCCCGCCGACGGGCGGCTCAACTACCCGCGTGAACACTATTGGGGTGCTGAGACCTACGACGCCTGGGCCGTCCATGCCGGCCTGCCTTGCGCGGCCGGGATCGCACTGCGCCAGCATTTCGCGCAATTCACTCCGGCTGAGGAGGATGAACAAGCGGCGCCTTGGCTGCGTACCGGTGAAGGCATGCAATGGGGATTGTGGGGGCGGGTCGCGCCCGGTCTGGAATACGGCCAAAGCGAGTTGAAACTGGCTTACGACTACACGATTTTTGCCAGGCCTAATTCAGCGGAGACGGAGCCTGTCCAGATGCCTGCTAAATTGAAACAACGGCGGTCCGGTTACGCGCTGCATCCAACAGGCTGGCTGACCCTGGCCAATGATACCGTCGCTGAAGAGTGGATTTTCCATGATGACGCCGGCCTGGGCAGTGTGCACCAAGGAACCCAGCAAGTGCGCCGGATGTATCAAGGGGCAGAGCTCCAAATTGGACCTTGGCTGCAGCTAAGGCAAGGTGTTTTCGCCGGACGGCCGACGGCGGGTTTATCGCTCAACACTGGCTGGGCTTGGCTGAACTATGCGGAAGTGGAAAATCTTTTGCCTACCTTAGTAGGCGCCGGCCAAGGTTTTGAAGATGTCCACATTTATGGGGCTGAAATGCATTTGTGGTAACTGGCCGCCTATCGTCCAGCAGCGACTGAATGAGTTTTAATGCTCCATGTCCGCCACGCTGAAGGCAATGGGGTAATCATCCGGATCAAACAGAAAGAAATAGCTCCGGCCGGCATCTTTATCAGGTGGAGCGCTCAAACGCTGGAACCGGTTGTGCAGCGCTCGGTAACTCTCCTCCAGCGCTTCATAAGTTGGCAGGCTCCAACCGAAATAGTTCAGCGGCCGCTTGGGTGGTGCGCCAGGGGAGATGGTCAACTGCAAATGCTCCTTAACCAGCCAAGCCATCTCCGGTACGCCATGATCATAATAGAAGCCAAGGACGGTCGTGTAGAAGTTAATGCTTGCTTGCATGTCCTCCACCAGCAAGTGTAAATGGAACCGTCCCGCAGGAATCAGCGCCGGTTTAGGCATGGGCGGATTATACCTGCCAGCTAACCGCCGAAATAGAGTGCTGCGCCGCCGATCAGCACGCAATAAACCCCGAACCATAACAGCCGTGCCCGCCGCAGCGTCCATAACACAATATGAATCGCGGCAATGCCGGACAGCAGTGCGGCAAGCATCGCGCTAGCCAGTCCGGCGAGATTAAGCGTGCCTTCGCGCAAGACGGTGATCGCCTCAGGCACGACTAACACAGCCGCCCCCGCGATGACTGGAATGGACAACAGGAAACTGAAGCGCGCCGCTGACTCCCGGTTGAGCCCTGCTTGTATAGCCGCCCCAATCGTAGCTCCGCTGCGGCTGATACCTGGGAGCCCGGCGACGGCTTGGACAAGTCCGATCAAAACAGCGGCAAACCAGCCTGGTTGGGAGGCGGAGCCCGCTCGGAGAAGCTTATAATCCGCCGCGAACAGCCAGATCGCTGTCAGCAGCAGCATTCCGCCCGCTAGGCGGACTATTTGCGTACTTTCGGTTAGCACTTCAAGCTGGCTTTTCACCGGGAGAAGTATGGCCACGGTAACCGCTGTGGCCAGCGCTAATAGCGCGACATAGCGCCAATTGCCCTTGATGAAAATCTCGCGGAGGTCTTTCCAGTACACGATGATAACACTTACAAGGGTGGCGAAATGCACGGCGACTTCCAGTGCGATACCAGGCGGGTTAAGGCCCAGCCAGTGCTCTGCGAGCAATAGATGGCCGCTGGAACTGATCGGCAGGAACTCGGTCAGGCCTTGGATGATACCCAGGAGAAGATACTTAATGATTTCCACCGCGGGATTGTACACCTATTTCAGCATTAGACTAGCTGTGAAGTATATGCCGGGCCCTTGTCCAGCCCCGCGCTGAACGGATTTACTCCAGCAAGGGGTATCAGTTGACCATGTCCAACACGCATCCGTATGCCGAGCAGTTCATCCAACTGCTGTCCGCTACACAATCAGCCTACGCCGCCCGGGATGCACAGGCATATCTGGCAGCGTTCGCTGATGACTATTACTCAGTGCAACTGGATGCCAGCTTTGAGGAAAACCGCCAGCAACTGAGCGAAAAAATCCACCTCGACATCGCCCGGTACGACATCCTGCAGATGGATTTCGCGGTGCAGCGAACCTGGTTCACTGCTGATACTGGCTTTGCGCAGCTGGCGTACCTCACCCGGCTGCGCGTAAGAGGGACTGAACGCATCCTCCGCGACCAGCGCGCTAACATGATTATTGGGAGGCACTTAGGCGCTGGACAGTGGGAAATAATCTGCAAGACAATCCTGCAGGCTAAAACAGTGGTTGAGCATGAGCAAGCTCCGGAAAAATAGTTTACCCGGCCTTAACTGCCATAGTGTTATGATTGCCCGGTGGCCTTGCGCATCGGCATAACTTGCTATCCCACGTTCGGCGGCAGCGGCGTCGTCGCCACGGAACTCGGCGTCGCCCTGGCCCAGCTTGGCTTCGAGGTGCATTTCATTGCCAGCCGCCTGCCGGCCCGCTTGGAGCGCACGCACCTGGCCGATGTCAGTTTCCACGAAGTAAACACCTACAACTACGCGCTGTTCCAGCACGCGCCGTACACTTTGACACTTGCCGCAAAGATGGCAGAGGTGGCGGAAACCTTCGCGCTGGACATCCTGCATGTGCACTATGCCATTCCGCACGCCATCAGCGCGCACTTAGCGCGGGGCATTCTCCAGGGCAAGCTGCGGGTTGTCACGACGCTGCATGGCACGGACATCACCCTAGTCGGCAGCGATCCATCGATGCACTCCATCACGCGTTATGCCATCAATGATGCAGATGCGCTGACCACTGTGAGTGCCTGGCTCAAGGCGGAAACCGTCAAGGAATTTGCTCCGGTCAAGCCGATTCACGTCATTCCCAACTTCATCGACATCGAAGCGTTCCGGCCTGATTTGCACTGTGAGTGGGCCGGCAAGCGCTATCTCTGCGACGGGCACCCCCACCTGATCCATGTCTCAAACTTTCGGCCGGTAAAACGGGCACCGGAAGTGGTGGAAATCCTGGCCAAAGTACTTCTGAAGCGCGATGCCCACCTGTTAATGGTGGGCGATGGCCCTGACCTGCAACGCGCGGTCAGCAGGACGAAAGAACTTGGTGTGACTGAACGCGTCAGTTTCCTGGGCAACCGGGAAGATGTGGCTTATCTCCTAGCATCAGCCGACATCATGCTCCTGCCGAGTGAGAGTGAGAGCTTCGGCCTGGCGGCGCTGGAAGCGATGGCCAGCGGCTGTGCGGTGGTGGCCAGTAACATCGGCGGGCTGCCGGAAGTGCTTCGCGATGGGGATGGCGGCTATCTCTGCCCGCTTGGCGACACGGACTTAATGGCCCAACGCGTGTTGGAGTTGATTGATAATCCGCCCAAACTGCGGCAGTTTAAAGCCAGCGCGCGCCAGCAAGCCGAGGAGAGGTTCAGTACCGCGGCGATCGTACCGCTTTATATCGAAATCTATGATCGTCTTATGCAAGGAGGCACAGGCTAATGGCTGAGGGGCAGCTCTATTCCATCATCGATCGCAGCCTCGGGCTGTTGAATGAGCACCTGAGCGTTCTAAATCAAGTTGTCCAGGCGGACGATGAAACCAAGGCGAGCTTTGCCGCGTTATCCGAGCTGCACCGGCGGTTCGAGATCGAGGAACGCCTACTGCGTATCCGCTTCGGGCTGGAAAAACCGGCAAGCGCCGCCGAAGGCCGCAGTAGTTATCTGCTGCTTAAAAACAAGCCGGAGACGCCGGTCGAGTTGTCGACCATGGTTCATCTCCGCCTGCGGGCTGCGCAGGAAGTTGCGCGCAGCCTTGAAGAATACTTCCGGTTTTTCCGCCTGGCGCGGGTGGGTGGATTCTTCAAACGCTTAAGGTTTGACTTATACGAGATCGAGCGCTTGGCCACGGAAGCGCTTGGTCCGCCGGATGTGGAAGGCCCCGGCGAGGAAGAGGACGACCAGGAATCCGCCCACTCCCGTGTCGTGCAAGCGCTGTCCAGTAATCCGCTCTATTTCATCGTAGATGACAGCCTGTGCGAGTTCCGCGACCCGGCCCGTGTGGCTTATGACGCGATCCAGGGCGGAGTACGCGTGTTGCAGCTGAGGCTCAAAACCAGCAACTCCCGCCAACTGCTGGAAATTGCGCGGAAGGTTAGGCGCGTGTGTGCCCAAAGCGGCTGTCTGTTCATCGTGAATGACCGCTTGGATATCGCGCTGCTAGCCGGCGCGGACGGTGTACACGTCGGGAAATCAGACCTGAGGGTGGAAGATATCCGCCATCTTGGATCAGATTTAATCGTCGGCGTGACCTGTCGCAAGCCGCAGGAGGCGCTTGCCGCGCAAACGGCGGGTGCGGACTATATCGGCTCTGGCAGCGTCTTCGATTCAACCACTAAACCAGGCTTGCCGGTCATCGGCCCACGGGGGTTGGCGCGCATCGTGCGCACGGTGGACCTGCCGGTAGTAGGAATCGGCGGCATCACTTTGGAAAACGCCAAGGAAGTCCTCGCTACGGGAGCGGCTGGTGTTTGCTCGATCCAGCCATTCACAGCTAACCGCTCCATCGTGAACTTGGCGGCTAAGTTTCGTGAGCTAAAGAAATAGCCAATGTCCACGGAAGTGAATCGCGGCCCTGGGCGGCATTCAAGTAGAATCAACGGCATGGCGATCAAGGTTACAGTTAATGGCGTGGCACGCGAGCTTCAGGACGGCGCGACAGGCGCTGCATTACTGGAAACACTAGCGTTCGCGCCAGGCGCGGTGGTGGCCGAACTGAACGGTGCGGTCGTTAAGCGCGATGTGTTTATTGCCCTTGAGCTGCATGACGGCGATGTACTCGAACTTGTTACGGTGGTCGGCGGCGGTTAACATTCATGCCGCTAGCTAAGTGGAGCTCTGGCGGCCTAACTGGTGTTCCCTGATATAGCCCGCTACCGCCTCTGGTACGAAGTAATCGAACGGCTCACCCGCGAACACCCGGCGGCGGATTTCCGTGCTGCTGAGGTCCACTTGCGGGACAGGCAGGTATTCCCAACGCAGCTTCAGCGGCTTAAGCTGCTCAGGTAACCCGCCGCTGAAATCCGGGCTGCCCGGGCGGTTGTAGATTGCCAGTGTGCATAGCTCCCGGTAAGCTGGAATTTCACGCCAGCAGGCCAGCTCCATCGCTGCATCCGCGCCGACCAGGAAATACAACTCCGCTGCCCCTTGCTCCTTATACCGCCTCAGCGTATCCACTGTAAAACTTAAACCGCCACGTTGGATTTCCTCGCAATCGACAATCATGCGCGGGTCGTCCTCGACGGCCAGTTTAACCATCACTAAACGCTGTACAGCACTCGCAAAGTTAGTCACCGGTTGTTTGAGCGGATTTTGCGCGGCGGGGATGAATACGATCTTGTCGACAGGCAAGCGATGGTAGGCCTCCTGCGCAACAAGCAGGTGTCCCAGATGCGGGGGATTAAACGTGCCGCCGAACAAGGCCAAGCGCTTATATGCAATCATCTGTTTCTTAGCCGACGACGCCACCAGATAATTGTGACGCAAGAAGTCCTGATATGTCTTGCTCGCTCTCAACCACTGCGCAATTCACCAGGCAAGCGCCGGCGTCGGTTTTAAACTGGCGCGGTGCAAAGAGCGGTACGGTTGCCGCCACAGCCACACTGCCAAGCCGCCGTAATGGCACATCGATAAGCCGCTCAAGCAGCGCATCGGCGATTTCGGCGGCGAAATCTTCATAAGGAACTAGGTTGATCAGCACGCTTTCCGCCCAGAACAGGTGAGCAAGAAATTCGGCTTCCAGTGATTTGGCGTCATCCCCTAGCAGCGGAAGGTAAGCGACGTCATAACGCTGATACTCATGTTCCACGCGCACCCAGCGCGGCTTGCGCAGATATACTTGCCAGTCAACCTCCGCGCGAGGCTTGCCAAGCAGACGCGGGAGCAACTCGCCATGATCGAGCAGCACCGGTTCAACCAGCGCAGTGCCGGCAAAGATACGATAGCGCAGGATCAGTTCATGCTCATCGCCAGGCGTGCCGGGTTGGGCGATTTGCGGTGCGCGGCGTGATCCGGTCGCATAGTGCGGATTTCCTCTCCCACCGACACCGCCTTTGGCTAGCACCACTTCATCGGAGACGTTGCACACCGCGCCGATTTCCTGCTCGGTGCGCTCAATCACAGCCACAGTTCCAGGCGGTACGGGCACAACGCAGTTATCTCCGCGCGCGCCCGTGATCAAGTTCACGCCGCCGGGCTGCCCATGGCCAGCCTTGGCTTTGAATGTTTGAAGATGGTTGAGAGATTCAACTTCGCGCGTGGCTTGCAGGATTACCTGGCCCCCGTCTCCGCCATCGCCGCCATCCGGCCCGGCGAACGGTTGGTACTTCCGGCGCGCGAAATGCACGCTGCCGTCCCCGCCGTTGCCACCACGGACCGCCAGCTTGATTTCATCGAGGAACATGCGCCACCACGGCAGCGCTATCGCGCCGCCTGCCCTGCCTTGCTAGGCGGCTCCCACCGGATTCACATACACCGTGCGCTTACCGCAGTGGATACGAAACTCCACCACGCCATCGCATAATGCGAACAGGGTGAAGTCGCGGCCCAAACCGACATTAGTCCCAGGGGCAAACCGCGTACCGACCTGGCGAACAATAATGCTGCCGCCATGCACCTGCTCGCCGGCATAGCGCTTGACGCCGCGGCGTTTGCCCTGGCTGTCACGGCCGTTCTTACTGCTACCTAAGCCTTTCTTGTGTGCCATATGCTACGCCTTTACTTCTTTTACCCGGAGGTAGGTGATCTCGTCACGCTGGCCGTAATGCCGGGCGTAACCTTTCTTGGAGTGGTATTTGAACACGTTGAGCTTCGGGCTCTTGGTCTGGCGGATAACTTCAAGCTCTACCGCCGCACCTTCAACTACAGGCTTGCCAATCTTGATGTTGCCGCCGTCGTAAGCGGCCAGGACCCGGTCGGCGTTGACCTTATCCCCGGCTTCGCCCTCCACCCGCATCACGCGGATGACCATGCCCGGTTCCACGCGGTATTGCTTGCCTTTCAGTTCAATGATCGCTATCATGTCAATCCTCTTTGTTTAGCCGTGCGCGGACCAAGCCTGCCGGCGGGAACGATAAGTTTAGCAGATCTACCGTAAAAGTCAACGTAACCGCTAAACACAACGTGACTATACGAGTCCGACTGTATACCACCTAGCGGGGTGCGATAATCTCCCTATGAAACGCGCGTTTATCACAGGGGTAACGGGTCAGGACGGTAGCTGGCTGGCGGAGCTGCTCCTGAACGATGGAATCGAGGTTTTCGGGCTGGTGCGGCGCAAGGCGGACTCGACGAACTGGCGTATCCGGCATCTGGTGGACGATCCGCGATTCCATCTCGTCCAAGGCGACTTAGCCGACATGTCAAGCCTGAGCAGGGCTCTACACGATATCCAGCCAGACTACTTCTTCAACCTGGCGGCCCAGAGCTTCGTGCCGTTCTCCTGGGACGCGCCGATTGCCACGGCGGGCGTGACCGCGATGGGCGTGCTTAACGCGCTGGAAGCTTTGCGCGGACTGCAGAAGGAAGTGCGCTTCTATCAAGCATCCAGCTCGGAAATGTTCGGCAAGGTGCAGCAGACGCCGCAGGTGGAGAACACCCCGCTCTATCCGCGCAGCCCCTACGGCGTGAGCAAGGTCTTCGGCCACTGGATCACCGTGAACTACCGCGAGAGCCACGGCATGTTCGCCTGCTCCGGCATCCTGTTCAACCACGAGAGCGAACGGCGCGGGCTGGAGTTCGTCACGCGCAAGGTAACTTACGCGGCGGCACGCATCAAGCGCGGGCTGCAGGACAAGGTGCGCCTGGGCAACTTGGACGCCGCGCGGGACTGGGGGTACGCCCCGGATTATGTAGGCGCGATGTGGCTGATGCTCCAGGCAGACGCGCCGCGCGACTACGTGATCGCGACGGGGGTGAACCACACCGTGCGCCAGCTCTGCGAGGCGGCGTTCGGAGCCGCAGGCCTGCCCTGGGAGCGGCACGTCGAGACGGACAAAGCGCTGCTGCGCCCGGCGGAGGTGAACACGCTGCTGGGCAATCCCGCGCTGGCCAAGACGCAGCTTGGCTGGGAGCCGCAAGTGGGCTTCAACGAGATGATCGAGCGCATGTACAGAGCCGATCAGCATCGCGTGGACAGCGGCATTACATGGGAGATGTAGTCCTGCACTAGCTCCTCCGATAAGCTGGTGTTCCGTATGAGCGCAATTAATCCTCCTGCCCGATATGGCTGAAGCGCTTCCGGGCGGCGTGCACACGGCCAGGCAGATGGCGGTAATTCAGCAAGACGAACACGAAACCGATCAGATAGAGGATAGTAGTCCCGTAGAACACTGAACCCATGCCGAAGAAGCCGCAGAGGAACGCGCCAGACATGGGGCCTGCGGCGTGAGCGCACGCGACAGCTGTCCCAGCCAGGCCGAAGGCCGAGCCGCGATGTTCAACCGGAACAAGTCCAGCCAGCAAGGCGTTGGCGCTCGGCATCAGCCCGCCGATGAATATCCCCGAGATCACACGCCAGAAGCATAGTTCCTCCGGTGAGTGCACGAACGCCTGCGGAACACAGGCCAGCGCACCGCCCACTAGGCAGATCGGCAGCATGCGCCTGTGCCCCCAATGGTCGCCGATACGTCCGGCCGCAATGGCCGCCAGCGCGCTGGCCAACCCAGTGGCAGCCATGATGATCCCGGAGAGAGTCGCCGCGTTTACTCCATCGGAAAGGTCGCGGATGTACAGGGTGAGCACTGGTGCGACCACGGAACCGCCATACTGGATCAGGAAGGAGATGCTCAATATCAGGAACATGCCTGGGATTGTGAGCAACATGTGGCTGTTGGCGAACAAGCTTGGACGCTGTTCGTTGACCGCTGGCGGCGTGAACGACTCATGTACCAGGAAGAAGACCATGATGAGCGAGATCACCATCAGTGCGCCGGCAGCGAAGCAAGATGCACGGTAGCCCATCATGTCCGCGATATAGCCCCCCAGCAGCGGTCCCACCGACATGCCGCCGAATAACGCGACCTGCATCAGCCCGAGCGCTGAGCCGAGCCGCTCCTTAGGTACGGTGGTGGCGACCAGCGCGTTTGAAGCCGCGACGGTGCCGGTGAACGCGCCTTGCAGGAGGCGCAGGATGAGCAGCTGCCACGGGTGCTGCACCATGCCCATCAGCACCAGTGTGATGCTCGCCGCGCCGATGGAGCGCAGCACCATGATGCGGCGGCCGTAGCGGTCGGCCAAGGTACCCCAGAGAGGCTGGAAGAGCGCCATGGTAATGGCGGCGGCCGAGCCGATGGCTCCAGCCCAGCGCGCGGCCAGCACGTAGTCATTCACACCCAGGTCGAGGACATACAGCGGGATGAATGGGAAAACGAAGCTGAAGGCGATCATCGCGCAGGCCTGCGCGATGAACAGGGCGGCGATGTTGCTCTTCCACGACAGCGGTGTCACGGATGCCTCACGAGGGCTGCCTGCCCCAGGGCGCAAGGCAGCCTTTTCCCGTGAACGAGTCCAGAAGGTGAATCTCATCGGCATCAGAAATCACTCCGGCCGGCTGCCGCCTGCGAGCGCACAACAGAGTGTACTGGGGCCGGGAATCATTGGTGGGACGGCGACGCACAATGATAACACTAATAACGATGATGTAAAGGCCAGATGAAGCCCCATGGCTGCCGGAATGAAGTTCAGCGGCCAGATTCCGGCTCGATTCTTGACGGTGCAGACAGCGCGCTGTATATTACTCCTTCGCCGCTGGGGCACTGAGAGCCAAGCGATTAAGTTCGCACGGCCCTGAGAACGGCAGGACTCCGTTCCGGCATTGCCGCAAACGTATGCCCTGGTGAGCTTTAACCGAGGTATTCGCATGAAGGTACGTGGTTCCTTAAGCCATGCGTCGCGCGCGCTTGGCCGTAAAGTTGACAACAAGCCGGGGGACAAGGATCCCTTAACCAGGCGCGGTCCAATCCGCCGCCGGGCGCGTAAGAAAAGCGACTACGGCTTGCACTTAATGGAAGTGCAGGTCTGCCGTCTGGTGTACGGCATCTTCGAGCGCCAATTCCGTAATTACTTTAAGCGGGCGAAGGCGGTGCAGGGCAACACTGCGGAGGAGTTGCTCGTGCTGCTGGAGCGTCGCCTGGACAACGCGATCTTCCGTAGCGGCCTCGCCGCTTCGCGCCGTCAGGCCCGGCAGATGGTAGTGCACCGCCACTTCCTGGTAAACGGCCGCGCCGTCGATCGCCCAAGTTATTCGCTGCGCGTCGGGGATATCTTTGAAGTTAAGGCCAGTAAGCTTGCCAAGCCGTTGTACAAGGAGCTCGAAGGCGAGTTAATGGACCCGCAGGAAGGTTATTGGATTGCGCGCAAAGGGAAGGAAGGTTTCAAGTATGAAATCACCCGCCTGCCGATGGCCGCCGAGGCGGAACAGAACTTCGACCCCGCCTACATTGTCGAGTTCTACAGCAAGTACGTCTAATAGTTAAATCACTAGACTAAAGTTACCGGCGTTGCGGAGCGATATAAAAACTGCTTCAGCCAGCGCCGGTTTTGTTTTCTGTGATTAGAAGTGAATTCCATCCTGTCAAATAGTTATTGACAGGTTATCCACTGGCGTTTAGGATGATGCGTCCCGCTCGGGCGGGATGAGGAAGGCAATATGTATCAACTTACGCGCACCCTACGCGCGCGCGGATTAGCGCTGACCGCGTTAGCCGCCGCGCTATCCTTACTTGCGGTACCGGCCGGCGCCACAACCTTGGACGAGGTTTTAGCAGCCGCAGACACCCCCTCTCCGGCGACCGCCGGGACGACTGGAAGCAATACAACTCAACAGCCTGCGATAACTCCTTCCACCGATGCGGCTGCTGGCGTAGTTGAATATGGCTTAGTGCTGGGCGCTGCGTCTAGCGACGCACTCGATCCGCTGTCCGTCCCGGTGGAGACTCC
>CAYXMN010000039.1:0-4451 GCA_964465955.1 uncultured Planctomycetales bacterium | reverse complement strand
CTGCCTGAGCCAGCAGTGGATCCCGCCTTTGTCCTGCCTGAGCTGCCGGAATGGACGCCTGAGACCATCGACGTTTCCAGCCTGCAATTGCCGACTGACCTTAGCGAGTTGATTGCCAGCCTGGCCAGCAACTATGTCCAGCCCGATACAGAGTTGTCGATCGAAGACGCGATCGCGATGGCGGTCGTCTATAACCACAACCTGAACAGCAAACGCCTTGAAGCCGCCGCTTCTACCAAAGACATCGAAGCCGTCTGGACGGGCTACCGCCCACAACTGGGGATGCAAGCCAAGGGCTTTTATCAAGAAAGCAATGTATCTTCCAGCAGCCAAAGCATTCCGGTATTGCTGGAAGGTGGCGGAACGTTCGACCTTGGCGCGATTCTGGGCGGGGGGCAAAGCGAGGATTTCCATCGCAGCCTTGCCTTCAGCCTGTCCCAGAAAATCTACGATTTCGGGATTACTGAAAACTTGGTTGACGCTGCCGAAGCCCAGCATGCGCTGAAAAAGCACACCTTGGACATGACCGAGCAGCAGCTCGTGCATGATGTGGTGGCGGCGTACTACAGCTTCAACCTTGCGCTGGCCGCGAACCGCGTGCGCGATAACGAGATGCAGCTCGCCCAGGAAATCCTGCGCCAGACGCAGATCCAGTATGAAGTCGGCGTGGTGCCCCGGCTCGATGTAATCCGGGCCGAGGCGCGCGTGGAACAGGCCCGCAGCGCATTTATCGCACAGCAGGCGCAGGTCGGCAACGCTGCGGCGTACTTCTTCTCCTTGCTGGGGCAAGAAGACCAGCGCTACGTCCCAGCGCTGGTCACGGCCACCCTGTCGGAGATCGGCGGCCCTCCACCGGAGCTGAATACCGCAGTGCAGACTGCCTTGTACTTCCGGCCCGAGCTGCAATTGCAATATGCTGCGCTTGCCGCGGCGCAGGCTGGCAAAGACTTGGCGGACAACCGGCCCATCCTGCAGGCGTACGGTAACGCTCTGTACCAGGAACCCGCGGGGCAGGCAGGCACTGATGTGTATGAATACGGTGTCCAATTGAATTGGAACCTGTATACCGGCGGCAAGGACGAGGTGGAACGCCAGAAGGCTGAACTCACCATCAAGTCCATCGAGGAAGCGATCCACAACCTCGATGCCCAGGTCGAGTTAGACGTGACAACCGCCTGGAACAACGTAATGGCGACGCGGGCGTCGTCCGATGCGGCGAAGAAGAACCTCGACCTGTCCAGCGAAGCGCTACGCACCGCGGCGGTAGGTTATAGCGCCGGGGTAACACCTTACCTCGACTTCCAGGACGCGCTGGATCAAAACGTGGCGGCGGCCATCGGCTATGTTTCCGCGCTAGCGCAAGTAAAACTAGCGCAGATTAACCTGAGCCGGGCCGTGGGCTTTCCGCTGGGTTATCCTGGCGACATGCGCGCCGAAAGCACTGGGAATGCGAACATCTTTGATGTGCTTGGCATCGCGCGCGCTGATATGTTACAAGATCCACTGCTGCCGTCAGAGTCATAGCGCAGGAGCACGCGGATTTCCGTTTTCGCTTGGTGCCACGCATCTACCTAGCAAGTACAATGTAGCTAAGTAAGTGTGCTGGAGGCAAAAGATGCGCCTGGATCACGTGCTTGGCTGGGTAGCCGCAGTGTTGATTACCGTCCTGGCTGGTTGTGGGGGAAGCGGCACCACGGGGAACGCCAATCCAAACGGTGTGGTTCCACCGGTCGCAGACAACCTGCCGGCGGTCGCTGCCTTGGGCAGCTTACCGGATGTGAAACTCGCCGCGGCTTTCGGCGATGAAATGGCGTTGAACTTGCCCGTGCAGAATGGAAACTTCAGCACCAACGCGATTGTCAACGCGGGAAGCGTGCAACTGCCTTCAGGCGCAACCGAGATGAGCTACGCGCTCTACGGTTTGACTGTCCAGTATGTGGTCGACAACACAAATCCGGAGAACATAATCCGCGCGCCGGTGCCTTATATCGCTCCGTATGAGATGCGCATCACGACCCAAGGCGGCAAGTATTGGTTCATGCTGGCGGACTTTCGCAACGGCGTATGGAATATCCAGCCCACAGCGATTAACGCCGGCGACGAAGCATTTACCATCGGCCTTGCCCCCAACGCCGCTAACGCCGCCGGAACTTTCTGGTTCGCGCTTGTGACCTACGGCAATGAAAACGTCACCCTGACAAATATTGAGATGGACTATCCCTCCCAGGATTTCGCAAACGTACCGGTTGAGTATCACGAATACGTTGAGGCCGCGGATGGCACGTTGCTGGCCACTGACGCATTCCTGCCGCTCGATACGGACAATGCACTCCTCCCCGATCCGCCCTACCCCGTCGTGCTGTTCCGCACTCCGTACTCCAAGGATCCGCTGTTATTTGGCCCGCTGAGCCAGCTCATGGGCGGTTTGAATGTGGTGATGGTGGTGCAATACTTCCGCGGCAGGCTCACTGACACGGGCGCCTGGCCCGACAGCCAAGGCACGGAAACACTATTTCGCGAACATGCCGGGCCGGATCATACGGATGGCATGGACACGATTGAATGGTTGCAAGACCGGCAGTTCTATAACGGCAGCATGTTGCTTGCCGGGCCCTCCGCGCTCGGTATGAGCGTGTACCAGGAAGCGGCAACCGCCGGCGCGGACATCAAGGGTTTCTATCCCTTGATGGCCTCCAGCGATGTCGGCACCTGGGCCGCTCAGCGTAACGGCTGCTTCAAGCGCAGCAATGTTGAAGGCTGGCTCTCCGGACAGGGCTTTCCCTTGGAATTACTCACGGAAGCAGAAGACGTTTATATTAATAATGATAAAGCGTATTGGGCAGCTGTCGACTTCACCACCAAGGCCAGCGGCGTGAACGCGCCCGGCTGGCACGAAACAGGATGGTTTGATGTCGACGTGGAATCCACCATCGACAGCTGGGCCGCTATAAACCTCAGTGGCGGTCCGCAGGCTGTGGGGAACCAATGGCTTGTGATTGGCCCTTGGACGCACAGCAATGCCATGAGCCGCGGCAATGAGATTGGCAGCCTTGCGTTCCCGGCGGACAGCAGCATCAACGATCCCTCAGTCATGCCTGCCAAGTGGGACGCACTTGCCCTCAACCAATGGAGCTTTTATGTGATCGGCCGCACCATCGGTTACACACCGCCGATCAACCGCGTGCTCACGTATTTCATTGGCGAAGAAGGCAACACGGCCGCTCCGCATAACCGCTGGTACGAGTTGCCTAACTGGCCGCCGGAATTTACTGCGTCAACTTACTATCTCGCCGGTGATAACACCCTGGCTGCCAGTGAGCCTTCGTCCGGAACGATCGACGTGCCGATCGATCCTGCAGACTCCGTACCCACGCTTGGCGGCGCTGTGTTACCGGTTGTGTTTGACCTTACGCCGATTGTGCCGGGGCCGATTGATCAACGGCCGGTTTCCGGCCATGCCGGTATCCGGCACTGCGACGCGGCTGCCACTGGAGCAGACCTATGCTTCGCTGGCCCGGTACAAGCCACATTGTACGTGTCGGTACATGGCGCGGTGGACAGCGATGTGATGTGCAAGTTGGTGGACGTCTATCCCGGCGGCGGCCAGGAGATTTGCATCGCCGACAACGCAGTGCGGCTCAGCCGCTACCTGAGTGATAACGAACTCGGCGCCCTTGTCGAGGACCAGGTTTATGAAGTCGGGTTGGAGATCGGCCAGCGGGCGTGGGTGCTAGGCCCCGGGCACCAGTTACGCTTGGAAATCGCCACAACCAACTATCCGCGTTTTGAGCGGAATCCGGGTGATGGAAACGCGTTCTGGGATCCGGTTGACCCAAGTGGTGTCACTGGAACCCTTACTGTGCATTGCGGGCCGGACACACCGTCCCAGATCGCCCTTCCGCTTTACAACCCTGCGAGTTAACGCTCAATTGTGGGCTATTTTGCCGTGGCCTGTTTGCGCTTGAGCGGCTGCTTGCCTGGCGCTTGCGCCTTGGGCACGAGGTGCTTGCCTGCCAGCACATCCCGGAGGAACTGCCCGGTATAGCTGGACTTGACTTGCGCTACTTCTTCAGGCGTGCCGACGGCGATGACATAACCGCCCGCCCTGCCACCTTCCGGCCCCATGTCGATGAGGTAATCCGCCGTTTTAATCACATCAAGGTTGTGTTCAATCACTACCACGGTATTGCCGGTGTCAACCAGTTGGTTGAGCACAACTAGCAGTTTGCGGATGTCCTCAAAGTGGAGACCTGTTGTCGGTTCGTCAAGTAGGTAAAGCGTCTTGCCCGTGCTGCGTTTACTGAGTTCTTTGGCTAGTTTAACCCGCTGGCTTTCACCGCCGGAAAGCGTGGTCGCACTCTGACCAAGCTTAATGTAATCCAAGCCGACTTCTGCGATGGTGTTAAGGCTTTTCACGATTCTAGGTAGATTCTCGAAAAGATCGATGGCCT
>CAYXMN010000038.1:16822-18722 GCA_964465955.1 uncultured Planctomycetales bacterium | reverse complement strand
GTCCGCCGCACCGGAAGTCAGCGTGATCGTCACGTTGTCGAACTCTTCCGGGTCGCGGATCATGATCAACTGCTGGTCCTTCTGGACGCGCCCGCTGATCAGATCGGTCACATACAGCGTCGCCATGTAGTTGCCGGTGCCGTCGCTGCCGAAGTCATGGGTAATATCCTGCTCCGTGCCATCGATATAACCCGGATGCTGTGGATTGGCTATTGTTGAATAGGTATAGTCGATATGGCCGTCGCCTTGGAAGTCCAAGTCGAACTTGAGGTACTTCATCGAGTTGACGGCGAGGCTGCCGATGAGATCGAATGTCACCGGGAAGTTCGTCATGAAGAACATCCCGTCGCTGGTGGTCCCGGCGCTGGACACGGCCACGTAACCGGTGCGGGCGCCGGCCGGCACCTTGACATACAGCACGCCGTTGCCGCCGCCGAGATCCTCAACCCTGACGCCTGTGGTCGTCACGCCGCCGCCGAAGCGGATCGTGTTCGCCGAAGCCGTGGCCACGTTGAAGCCATCGCCGTAGATCGCCACCACATCGCCGATCGCGGCATGCGGCGGGACAATGCTGGCCAGGTTGATCGCTCCCGGCCCGCTGGCGCTGATCTCCGTTGGATCACTCGCCGCGGTCGAGTTGCCTGGCGGAATCGCATGCAGCACCGCCATCGGCGTGCGCGCGAAGATGGTGTTGAACGTGGCGTCGCCGATGTCACTGGAGCCTGTGTCGCCAATGGTCAGCATCGCCACATCATGCGCCACGAGGCAGTCCGCCAAGGTGGGGCTGGAACTGGCGTTGTCGAATACATAGCAGTGGACGAAATATACGCCCCAGGCATCCGGAATGCCGTCGCTGCCGTAAAAGTCGCTCGTATGGAATTCGAAGCTGGGGTTAGCCTCATTTGAAACCATCGGGTTGTTGGAATAGCCCGGCTTGAGCTGCGGGCTGCCGCCGCTGTCCTGCACCGCCTCGATTCTCACATACGGCGCATTGGCGTCCACCAGGCTGTAGCCGGTCAGAACGCCATCGGAATCGTACTCCGGCCGGGTGACTTCCCAGTAATAGCTGTAACCGCCCGCACCGCCGTCGGCGGAAGCACTGGCGATGAAGCCCAGGCGGCTGGCAGTATCCGTGTTGTCGAGCGGACGCAAGTTGATCGAGGCCACCATTTCCGGCGCGCGCCCGGTGGTGCCGCTGGGGCTGTTCTCGGTGCCCACCGTGATCGCGGTGTAAGCCCATTGGAAATTCGCGCCGTCGCTCACTTCCAACTCGATCCAGTATGAACCGGGTGCGAGCGTCGAGCTCAGGTCGATGTTGACGGTTTCATCAACATCATTGCTCGTCACCACCCGCGTCGCCGCCAAGGTGCCGCCTAACTGGCTGGCCGCCTGGCCGGGGAAGCCGAGGCGCGGGGCGGGAGGCGCGCTGAATTCGTTATAGGCAATCCAGTCCGCCGCCGTGCCACCGCCCGCCGCCGGCCAAATGACCGTCGGCGCGCCGAAGTTGGCGGTTGTCACGAGCTGGGCCACATCACTGCTGACGCGGAAAGTCATGGTGTACGGCAGGCTGCCGCCGACCGCGCTGGCCAGCAATATCAGTTGCGTGTCATTCGCATAGATCGAAGGTGTGGTTACCGTAACTTCCGGCAGGATCTCCGGCAGCGTGATGATGCGCTGCACCGCCGCCGCGTCTTCCCAGTAACCGGCGTCGCCATTGACCGGCGCAGGCAGGCCGGGCCAGCCTGAACCGCCAGTGTTGAGCGGATCGAGGTTGACTTCGCCGCTGGTGTACGGTTGCGGCAGGAAGCCGGTTAGATCAGGATAGCCGGATTGAATCGGCAGGTTGATCGTGTTGTCCTCGAAGGCGCGCAAGTCGTAAACCCGCAGGCTGACGGCGTCC
>CAYXMN010000038.1:8143-16812 GCA_964465955.1 uncultured Planctomycetales bacterium | reverse complement strand
CTTGCAGGTCGGAAAAAGCAGCCAGGTAACGGCCAGGCTGACGGCGTCCGCCTCCGGCGCCACGCGGATAATGCGCGGGTCGAAATTCTGGCCTACTTGGTACTCCGGCCAGGTGCCATCGAAAGACTGCTGATCCGCCACGGTGCGATCGCCATTAAGCTCCCAGTCGTAGAGCAGGAAGCTGCCGTTGGTGGTGGTTTCCCCGCCGATGGCGCTGCGCAATTCATAGCTGTCGCCGGAGACGCGCACCGGCAGGATATCCACGCGGAACGGCACCACCGCGTCCAGGTTGTTCTGGATATAGCAGCGGGTGGAGTCATCCGCGCGCAACTGGTTCTCCGGATTGACAAGGCTGGGATCCGAATCACCCCATTGCTTCACCACTTCCGCGCGAGCCGTGAGGAACGGATCACCGAACATATCGAACGCGTAGGCCTCGTCAAAGGCCGGGCGGATGCCGCCTTCCCAGTAGGCCACCTCATCCGGGCGCCCGTTGGGGTCAAGCCCCACGCCGTACGGGCCGGCGTCTTCAGGCATCGGACAGTCCTGCCAACTGAAGTTGTAGAACAAGTTGCCGTAGCCGGCGTAAGGTGAGGCCGCGCCATAAGTGTTGATCCACACTGCCGAGGACAGCATCCGCGGGCCAAGGACATTAATATTGTTGATGTTGTCGTAGGCTACGACTGTGATCTTGGTTTTACCCTCTTCCGAGCTGGCGTTGATCGCGCGCAACTGGCTGGAGGTAATCGGAATCTCCGCCTGCCACAAATCCGGGTTGATATTACCCAGGTTGGCAGTGTCAGGCTGGTTCGCGATGGTGAAGTAAACGCGGTACAGCTCGGGGTCGTCGTTGGTGCCGGGCAAGCCGTCAGCGCCGATGGACGCCGGCGAGTCGTCGGTCGTGCCCAGTTGGCCGTCATCACCGGCCAGGGCCAGGTAATCGCCGATCTCCCAAATGTCGCTCATGGAAGCGTAGTAGTTCACCGGGCTCTGCTCGACCGGATCGAATGCCTGGATGGTGTTCGCCGCCGGTTGGCGCACATCCGCGCGGTAGGTGGACGGCGGGTCGCACATCACGTCGATGGCCAGGTTGCGGAACCCGTATAGCGGCACGTTTAGCGTGTCCGCCACGCTGTCGAACTCGCCAGGATTAAGCAGGCTGGCATAAGTCATGATGCCGTTGCCGTGCGGCCGGCCAATCGGGTTGACATTGAATCCGGCGCCCGGATTGACCATGAACTGGTCCTGGAACGTGTCAAGGAAGAACGCGATCGGGCCGTTTAAGCCGCCGATTAAGCCCAGTAGCGGGCCGAAGGGCAGCCGCGCCGCAGCCGCGTTGTAAGCGCCGTCCTGCGGGTTGGAGCTGTAATCGTCGCCTTCCTGCGTGTTCGCGCCGTTACGGTAGGTTACGATAGCCAGGCAGCTGTCCAGGGTGAACTCTGGGTTTAGCGCGGGATAGCCAGCGCCTAGCAGCGAACCCGCGGCGATATCGTATTGGTGGCCGCTGGCGCCGACGTTGTAAGGATGCTCGTCGCTGTCGCGGTGCGGCAAGTAGAGCCCGCCTTGGGACAGGTCGTAGAGTGCGTCATCGTTCTGACGGTAGGAATCAATCTCATCGGCGCGCCCCAGGCGGTCGACCACCGGCAGGTGCACCTTGTCAAAGATCGGGCGCGGCAGGTGCGCTTTGGCATACGCGAACATCCGCTCGGCCTGCTCGGCGAGGTCGGCTTGCGCACTGCTGTACACGAAGTCGTCAATGTTGAAGCGCATATCCACCAGATCGTCGGTATCATCCATATCGAACCGGCGGATCACGGAACCGGTGTACTCGCTGTCGCCTGGCGTATAGGCGTCGTCCAGTTCGACATTACCGCCGACATCCTGGATGTAATTGGCGATGAGGTTGGTGTCGTAGCTGAAGATCGTGATGTAGTCTTTAAGCCGGTTGAACTTCGTCTCGCTCATGCCCGGAATATTACGCAGATCTTCCAGGTTGCTGAACGGACGCGGCTGGGGCAGCGGCATATCATCCGTCTCGATGCGGTCCAAGGCCCAGTGGCGTTCCTCCACCACGCCTCCGGTAATCGTGAGGTCCTGGCTGATTAACGCCGGCGTGATGTTGCAGGCATCGAGGCGGGGCTGTCCGGATTCCGGTCCCACGACCGGTTCGGTGGCTAGCAAGTTGTAATCCTCGCGCAGAGTCGGATAGTACCAATCCAGCGACGGGTTGTAATCGCGATCGTCGTCGCCATCAATGCTGCCGCCGCCGAGCATGTCGTGCGGGGGGTTCATGGTCGTCAAGATCGCCGCCGCGGTGCGCGGGTCGATGCCGGGGATGCTGGTCAGCATACGCAAACTGACGCGCATCGATTCGATTGACTCCGGCACGCCATCGCCGTCCTCATCGCCGGCGTAATAGTGCTGCACCGTCTCGCCCAGTTCGGCCAGCGGGTCGTCGGGGGTGCCCCCTGGCGCATCAAATGGCACGTTGGAAGCGGGATCGTAAACACCGAAGTCGATCGGGTCGCCGGCAAGCGTGTCGTCGTTAATCTCGGCCAGGATTGCGCTGTTGGACGCGGCGGTGGAAAAGTCGTAATCATAAATGCGGGTGGTGTAGCGGTCCGGGAACAGCGGATTGTCCATCCACTTCCAGCCTTCCTCGTCTTCAACCGTGTTCATGTTGAAGTCGTTAGTGCTGTAACCGTCGAAATCGTAGTCGGTCTCGACAGACTCCGGCATATACACCCGCACCTTCTTGCAGAAGATGTTCAGGTTAATCCGGCCCGCTTCATCGGACACATTGGCATAGCTTTTCAACAGCGAGGTCGGAATCGGGCCGCGATCCAGGTCGGAGTAAATCGACTCGTACAGGTTGACTTTCGCGTTGTAGAGGTAATTCTCGATACCGTTGTCGGACAGGTCGCGGCTGTCCGGGTCCGGCGCGCCGGTGAAGATACCGGGGCCGTACAGCTCGGCGTTTTCCGTTCCGTCAAACGGGTTTGCGATTTCATACCCGCTGGGGACGCCCGTAACCGTCGTCGATTCGCGCGGATCAATAGCGGCGAACTGGTTGAACAACCAGACCGGGTCGTTGGTGAATTGGCTGAAGCCGAAGTCTTTATTGGCGGTGCTGAATCCCCAGCCTTGGCCGAGGTAAGTCGGCCCGTGCAGCTTCTTAAACTTAAAATCGTAGCGGTACAGCGCGGAGGAGGCGTCGTAGTCGCCGGGGATATAGCTGCGATCACGGCGCGGGCCCACCCAGTAATCGTCCCCGGTGCCCCACATGTCATCCTCGCCGGCGCCCGTGTTAGCCCCCGAGGAATCAAGCATCGCATCGCGGCGCTGGCCGTTTTCGGCATCCCGCACGATGATGGCTTGGTCGAAGGCGTTGCTCGCCACCAGGAATTGCGGCTGGCCGATGATGCTCGCGTCGGCGGACTGGGCGACGGAGGTGTAGAAGCTGGGGTACTGCTTCTCCTGCACCACCAGCGACACCGCATCGTTAATCGCCTTCTCCGCGGCCAACTCAGCTTTCGCGCCTTTGATTGCCTCCGCTGTGGACACCGACTCTGTGTTGATGCTGGTCAGCACCAAGGTCACGAGCGGCAACAGCAGGGCGACAAACACCAGCACGGCTAGCAGAATCACACCGCGCGGCCTGCGCGCATGTGCAAGGGGGTGTAAACGCTGGGAATCATCGTGCAGCGCCCGGCTAGCAGCACTTCCGCCAGAAGTCCTCATAAGCATAGCTATTCCTGGTTAAGGGAGTCGTTCAGTCACAAGCATTATACCCAGCCCTCGCACTTTATATATATGCGAAAATAAGCTCCCCCAGAAAGCTGTGCCCCTAAAAGGAACCGCCAGCCAACTGCAAAATGCAGCCGCCTGGCGGTTTTAGTCCAAGTTAAAGAACGAGTTTACGGGTTTGTCGCTTGCAGATACTTGGTGTATGGATCGCGGGCGCGAATCGGTTCGTCCGGATCAACCGGATCCGGGAAGATCGCCGCCTCGGCTAAGTATACATTGTAATCCACACGGCGCAGCATCGGCAGTTCCGCCGAGAACGGGTCTGTGACCAATTCCCGCTCATAGACGTAATCAACCGGGACAGTCTTGGTGACGACCAAGTCTTTACCTTGGCCAATGTAGTCTTGCGTTTGGTTATACAGCGGCTGGGTGCGATCCGCGTCCGCGTACGGCACCGGGCTGTCGAGACGGTAATATAGGTTCACGCCGGTCGATCCCGGCTTACCGCTGGCATTCCGGCGCTCTTCAATCGTCTGGTTCGGCGTGCCCACCACGGTGATGCGCACCGCGCGCAGATACGGCAACCACCAACCCGGCACCGGATTATCGGGAATTCCGTCGCCATCCGGGATGCCATCGGCATCGCCGTAATCAAGGCCCTGGCCGGTAGGATTGCTCGTGGCCAGGTAATAGTTGCGGCCATGAATCGCTTCCATGTCGGGACGCAGGGGGGCCATGCCGCCTTCCAGCGCCGTGCCGCTGCCCAATAGGCCGCGCCCGCCATCGGTGACGCTCATCGTGACAAAGCCCAAGCGGTCGATGGGCACGTCTTCAACGATGTCATTTCCGTCGGGATCGGCGTAGAACACGCTGCAATTCCAATTGTCGAGACCGGCGCCGGTATTCGGCGTCACGTGCGTGCCGTCACGCTTGCCGTCGTTGTAGCCTTCAGGATACTGATCCTGCAAGCGCCAATGGGTCACGGAATAGGCGACATCGTTAATCGGATCGACCCACCAGGGATCCGAGCCGGTATTTCTGTCGTATGCCACGTCGATTACGCGTAGCTCCCAATGATCGACAAGCGGCACGCAGGAGGTGGTATCGGTGGTTTGCTCCCAGTCCGCGGTGGCCCAAACCACCGAGCCGTGCTCCGTGGCGCCTGGGTCGAAAATTTGGTAGGCGATTTCAACCTCGTCGCCGTTAACGCGGGATAAGAACACCGGCACTTCATGCAAGTATTCATACTTGACACGGGTAATATTGCTGCTGATCGGCATTTGCCGCACGCGGCGGATCACGTCTTCATCACGGTACTGGTAATACAGATCCTGCAGGAGCACCGCGGATTCTTTACGCGGGCCCACTGGCACCAGTTCAGGATAACCTGTGATTTGGCCGCCGCTAAACCCGGTATTGCGCGCATCGGGGATGCCATCGCCGTTCCAATCCACTTCCTGGGCCAGGTAATACGGCATCTGTTCGTTCGCAGGTATCGCCAGCCTGAAGAAGCTGCGGTAATCGGCCACTTGGCCGGAACTGCTGCGGATGGCTTTGGGCAGCGCGAAGGAACGGTTCTCCACTTCCTGGCCGCCGACAATCATTGAGCGATCGTGGATCGTCTGGATCCGGTCGCTCCAGGCTTCGGAGATCCAGTAATTGGTCAGGAGGACGATGTCCGTGCCCTGGCGGAACGCCATCCGCCAGCGGGCATGCTCGTCGGTTCCCCAATCTGTGTAATCAAACTCGTCGGACACACCGTTGAGGTCGCGGTCGAAGGAGAGCGGGATCATACTGGCGCTGGTAATATCGTCAGAAATATACTCCAGCGCGGCGCGAACGTTGCTGTTCAGCTGAGCCCGGCTTTCGCCGGTACGCAGGATCTCAAACGAGCTGCCGAGTACGGAGCCCAGCACGACCAGCACTATCGCGGCAATGACCAGCACCACCAGCACTTCGACCAGCGTGAAACCTGCCGGTCTCGAAAGCTTAGCATTCATGGTTCGCCCTTTTTGCTTCTTCGCCACTGCCAAACCTAAACTCTCCTCACACCGCCGTTACTGGCGCTTACCGTTCTATTATGCCCAGTTAAACCTTCTTGCTATAGTAGACCGCTCCTTCGAACAGGTGCAGCACGTAGTTTTCATACATCGTGTCCACACCGGCCCCGCCGAAGCCCGGCAGGCCCTCGCCGATGAAGTCCGCCTGCTCATCCTCGAAGTCTTTGTTCTTGCTGTCGCCGGCGCCGTAACCGAACAGCAGGTAGCCGCTGACGGCGGTGCCCCACTTGTAAGCTTCGTTTTCTATCGTCGCGACGCTATCGGCATCGCTGTACGCGCTGGCGCTCAGCACCGGCACATAAGCGAAATCACCGGGGGCGAAGTAGTCGCCTTCATCCGGACCGAAATGGCAGTTCGTCGACCAGGCTTGCGGAGTGGCGTTGGGATTCACAGCGGGAGAGTTGCCCATCGGGAACTGCGTCCCACTGTAGAAGATCCAGGTGCGTGACGAATCAAGCTCATCCGTGACTTCCGACAGCCCGCCAATCGCGGTGCCCTGTTTGGTAACGCTTAGCACAACGTTGTAGCCTGACACAGCCTGGCTGTTCCCGGTAAATGCGCCCGCTGTGGAGAAACCCGAGTTGAAGAAGAAATTGAGGCCGAAGATATTGCGCATCCGCGACCGGGTGCCCGTCGTCGGATTGGAGACAAACGGGTTCGCCGGGTATTCCTGGATCGCGTCCGCGGCCATCAGCACGTCAACAAAACGCCCGGTGTCAACCGCACCCGCGTTGAAATCCGGCGTGGAATCCTTGGCCTGTTTGATCAGCTCGAAGACGTTGGAGCTGCTGTTGAGGTAATGCCCGTAGCCGCCCAGCACGCCTTCCACCAGGATGCCCGACGCGGTCGGCCGCAAGTTGCTGCCGCCGGCGGCGAACAAGTCGGGATCACCGAGGGCGTGATCCGCCCAAGGCGCAATGATATCCACCGCCACGCCGGGGTAATTGCCGTTATGGTTCTGGGCATAAGCTGCCAGCGCCGACTCGATGTTGGCGCAATTGGTCTTGATCGTCGCTTCCTTGGCCTTGGTCTGCGCGCCCTTCACGACAGGCACCAGCGCGACCACCAGGATGCCGATGATCCCGATCACAACCAGCAACTCAACTAACGTAAAACCATCACGCCGCATATCAGTTACTCCTCTCCTTGCCGCCTGCACAACAGCCCGGCAAGCAATCTAGGGCCTAATCAGCCAGCTCACCGCCGGCCTGTGCATACTAAAACACCGGCGCTTCATTGCGGTTGTCAGCGGTATCGCTGCGCCCGTTGATTTGGCCGCCGTAACCGGTGGCGTTAGCGCTGCGCTTGTAATACGCCACCATCCCGATTTCGTACATGTCTTTAAAGCCGTTGTTGTCCCAATCCTGGCGCGCGTTGTGGTTGCCGCCCTTGGCGGCGCCGCTGCGGCCGTTGTTGGGATACGCCTGGTACACCCCGCCGTTGAGCGGTATGTTGCCATACCCCCAGAGCTGGTACGAGTCCACCATGTCCAGGTAATACACGCGGTTCCCGAGCGTCTGCGTCTCGGACTTCGCCTGGAATGACCGCTTGCGCTCGGCAACGCCAGTGGGATCTACCGTTTCCGTGCCGTCCGTGGAGATCCGGTAGAAGAAGGTGTAACAGAAGTCGCCCGGCGTGGGATACACATCCGGATCCGGCACGACGCGATCCAAGCCTGAACGCGTCGCATCAGCGTCTGCAGCGTCACCGTAGCGCCAGAAGATGTTGCCCATCGGCCGGTGCAGGAACGGGTTGGTCGGATAATCACCCAGGTAACCCAAGGCGCGCAACGGATCGCTGTATTGGTTGAAGATTTGATACTCGTTATCAGTCCAACCGAAGGGTTGGATGACTTTATGCTCCGCGTCTCCTTCCATGCCGCCCGGCGCTTGAGGCTCGGTATTCAGCGAGAAGTCGCGGTTGACCACCCGCACGCCGCCGAACAAACCCAGGCTGAACCAGGAAGGCGGGTCGGAAGACGTCACGTTCAAATTGGTGTTGAGCGGATCGAACGCCACGTTCGGGTTGGTCTGATAACACCACAGGCGGAATGGATACATTCCGTTGTTGTCGGTGGCAAATGCTTCAAGCCCCTTTTGGATCTCGCTGACATTCGCCGCCACTTGGGTTTCCTTTGCCTTGACCCGCGCCTGGTTGATCATCGGTATCGCCATGGTCGCCAAGATACCGATAATAACGATCACCACGAGCAGCTCGATCAGAGTAAATCCCGCGCGCTTGCCGGGCCGGCCGATTGTGTAATCCGTTTCACGCATGAGTTAGCTCCCCGTGATCTTGAAATAGACCGCGCCGTAAAAAGCCGGGTCGATGTTCTCGCCGCCGCCGGGCAAACCGGCGCCGTAGCCTGAGTAATTGCCCTCACCGTCGTTCATCTCGGGATACACGAAGCTGGTCCCAGAGGTAGTCTGGCTGAGCTGATACTCCATCGAGTCCAGCGTTGTGCTTGAGTCGAAGTCAAAGCCGCCGAGCCGCTGCACATAGTACTTCTCACTGATGCCCTTGGCTTGGGTGTCGTCCAAGCGGGAGTTGCCCCAGCCGATGAGCATATAACCGCGGCAACGCTTGTAATATTCCTGGTACTCGCCGTCGGTCAGCGTGCTCCAACTGCCTTCGAAATCGACTCCGATGTTGTTCACCGGGTTGAGCGGGATGTAGGTAAAATGACCCGCGCCGTAATCCTTATAGTTCGCCCGCATAGGACCGATGGCGCCGCTGTTCGTGTAGCGGTTCCAGTCTAGGGTCGGCGGCGTTGCGCCGTATTGCGGGTAGTCATCGCCAGGGCGCGGTAGGAACAAAAACAGGTTGCTCATTTGCGACTTCGCGGCGCCGGTGGTCTTCAGG
>CAYXMN010000038.1:6220-8097 GCA_964465955.1 uncultured Planctomycetales bacterium | reverse complement strand
TTAATCTTGAGTTGATCCCAGCAGCCGGGATTCGGTGTGACCAGATCAGGCAGGAGGTAGCCGCGCTCGTTAACGGCGCTGGATTCCTCTTCCAGCGGCACCGCAAAGTCCTTATGCGGATCACCGCTGGCATCATAAGTCGGTAATGCGCCGATAACACCAGGGCCGGACCACAGCGCGCCATCCGTATCTACAATCCAGTTTGCACCGGGATAACAGGCGCCATGATCGACAGCGTAGGATTCCAGCGCAGACTGGATCGTGTTACAGCCTGCCTTAACCTCGGTATCCTTGGCCTTGTTACGCGCATTCATCGCAACTGGCATGGCGATTGTGACTAGAATCAGGATAATTCCCATCACCACCAGCAGTTCGATCATTGTGAAACCAGTTCTCTTCTGCATGCATTCACCCATCAAAGCTGTCTCATAGCTTTAGACGCATTATTATAGGGCAGGTTACCGAGTAAAACCTAATTCCGTGATAAGCGCACCCACGCGCCCGTGAATTAATTCTAGCGTGTTTTAACTCGGGGGGGTTAGGAACAGGAAGTCGTTGCGGTTGAATTCACTGCGGCGGGTATCTTCGTCGGTTCCTTCGTTTGTTGCTGCAATAAAGGTTTTTAGCTCAATTTTATTGAGCTCCTCAGGAGCGATATACTCCTGGGGTGCGTTGCGCGGCAACCAGAAGACCTGGACGATCACGAGCTTGCCCCGCGTGCCGTGGCGGCTAACCACTTGGAACTTGTTGTCCGGCCCCTTGCGCACTGGATAAGGATCGCCCAGCCCTGCGCCGCCGTCGAAATCACTGTCGGCCGCGTAGGCGTCGCCGTCAGTATCGCTTGGAGCGGGTACGACATCCAGGATCACCGTGCGGCGCCCGTAAATCGAATAGTTGTCAACTTGCAGATCTGTCCCGATCCGGAACGGGTCGTAGCCGGCGCCGACATTGAGCGCCGGTTCCACACTTGTCATCGTGCGCCGGTCAGCCATGTTGATATCCGTCCGGTCGCCGCTCACCAGAGTCCGGTTATTGCTTTCCACATGGATCGTGTAAAACCCGATCGGTTCGTACTCGTAATCTACGTAATCCTCGTCGAAGAAATTCATGTGCAGGTCGCCAGTGCCGTTGTTCGGGTTGTACCTGTTGGCGACCGGCGCGTTGTTATAGCCCTGCGTTTCGGGATCGTAAGGATTGAAATCTAGGGGCAGCGGATAGAAGCACATCGCGTTCCAAGCTGGACGTCCGTTATTCGAATAGTCCGGTTTTTCTGCCGGATAGATCGCGGAGCGATCAATATCTCTGGCGCGGAATTCAAAATCGTAGCCGTACCAGTCATCGGCAGTAACATCCATTGACACCGGCGTGCTGACCGCCCCGCGCACACCATAGAGCGCGAGTTGGGCTTCACTGGGGGTAATGTTGGTGCGCAGCGACTCGTACGGCATTTTCTCGATTTCGGCGATGCGTTCCTGCGCGAGGTTTAGCGCTCGTGTGCGAATCGAGGATTCTTCCACCATTTGCAAGGATTTCGTGTAGAAGTAAGCCACGGGCACCAGGGCGATCGCCAGGATGGTCAGTGCCACGAGCAGTTCCAGCAAGCTGAAACCGCGCTGGCTAATTCGTTTGCAGTCCACGCGTGTCGACATCCGCATAAGCATATACCCTCGGCTTATTCTACCCAGAAAGCGCCTGCGCTAGTACACCTATTATGGCGCACTAGCGCAGTTTAGTCACGTAGCTAATGCCAGCCTACGGCATGAGGAAATTCTGATTGTAACCGGTCTCGCGGGCCACCAGCGGCATTTGATCGGTCTCATTGGCGCCGCTGGAATAGTTGTAATCAAGCAAGTCCGTGTTGATCAAGCGCTTATCGT
>CAYXMN010000038.1:0-6210 GCA_964465955.1 uncultured Planctomycetales bacterium | reverse complement strand
CCATTGAGCGACCACAGCGAGAATTGCCGGCCCGCGCCCGAGCCGTTGGCTTTTTTGTTGCTCAGCAAGTTGGCCCGCGCGCCAAAATCATTGCCGCCGATGGAGAAAAACACCTCGTTGGAGTCGAAGTCCAGGCATTCCTCGAGCGTCATCCACATCATGTACACACCAGGCGTGCGGCTCTTTTCCACAACCTCGCCATAGACCAAGCCCGCGTAGGCGGTGGTTGGCGATGTGGAAGGGAACGGCTCGGGATCATAGCCCCAAGTCGCCTCGGCTACCGTGCCGTCGGGATTAAAAGCGTACAAGTATTGCAGGAACTGCAAATCCCGGACATCGTAATCACGGTAAGTACCGCCGCCGGAATTCAAGTCTTCCCAGCCGACCAGCCACTGGCTGCGCCACGGGTTGACGAACCAGACATGCTCCGGCAGCGAGACGCGCTTGAGTAGCACGTAATCGATCACCTGGTCTTCTAAGCGCGGATGGTCGGATAATGGGTCATAAGAACGCGGTGTGGATGAAGTAACATCGTAAGCCAGGATTTGCTGTTGATCCGCTACGCAAAACACCTTCATTTGCGCATTATGCTCGCGGCTCGCGGCGTCGGCGGTGGCCCAGCCGGTGGATCCTGACGGGCCATCGACGAAGCGGTCGATTAAAGTTCCGTTGTCGTCTGTCATCTGCTGCGGATACATCGTCAGCGGCGCGGCAAAGGCGTTGAATTCGCCGATAGTGCGATCGGGATAACCGCCGACCAGGCGCGCCGTTTCCCCCGCGTCTTCGGGGAACAGCGGCTCAACCGGATAGGGCGCGTTGCCGGAGATCGAGGCGTCGTAATCATCCAGCCAATCGAGGTAGGTGTAGGGCTCCGTGCCGATCACCTGGCCGCCGGCATCCGTGATTTCCTTGAACCGCGGGCGCGCTTCCACGATGATATATTCCTTCGCGGTACGGCCGATACCGGGATTGGCGGGATTGCGGTAGGTGCCGCCCACCCGCGGATTGCCTGAGCTTGGACTCACATCGTTGGCGTCCGCGTCCTTGTTCGCCTCAATCTGGCCGGCGTCCGGCCCGGTGATGAATCCCAGGTAGACCTTGTTACCTGAGGCCTCGGCCTTGGCCCGGGCATAGTTGATGTCGTTGGCGAACATATCGCCCGAAGCGGCCAGATTGCGCTCCGGCAGTGAGGACACCAGGCTGGGCACAGTGATCGCCACCATGATCGCGAAGATCAACAGCACCACTAAAATTTCCACCAGCGAGAAGCCCCGGCAACGCCGGCAATTCTTTCCCTTCTTCATTGATCCATCCTTCTTTACGCGAGCCAACCGCGCACTATGGCGCGCCATTCAACATATTGTACCCGTCATCGCCCCGGCTGCAAACACCGGGTAGGATTCCGCGAATCCTTCTCAACCCGCAGGCGGATCACATGATCCTACCTGCTTAAGACTCCGCCTGTTAATGCGTGTTCCCGGCTGGCTATGCTATGCTAATGCGGCCATGCTGGAAATTCCAAGTTACTTTAGACGGCTCTTCTCGGCGGATGAAATCGCGGCGCGTGTGCGGGAACTGGGGGACCAAATCAGCCAGGATTACGCCGGCAAGCAACTGCACCTAGTGTGCGTGTTACGCGGCGGCACCGTGTTCATGGCGGATCTGGTGCGCGTCCTACAAGTGCCGGTATCCTACGACTACATCGCCGTCCACAGCTATGATGGCTCCACCTCCAGCGGCGTGGTGAAACTGACAAAAGATCTTGATGAAACCGTGGAAAGCCGCCATGTTTTAATTGTCGAGGACATCATCGACAGCGGCCTGACCTTGAACTACATCCGCGAAAATCTGCAAAGCCGTAAACCGGCCAGCCTGCGGATGGTCACCCTGCTCGACCGGCCGCACCGGCGCCAAGCCAGCCTGCACATGGACTATGTCGGCTTCACGATCCCTGACAAGTTCGTCGTGGGCTACGGCCTCGATTTTGAGCAAAAGTGGCGCCAGCTACCGGATATTTGGGCGATCAACTAGCACCTATTTCCCTTCTTGCTGTGCTTCGTAGATGTATGGCAATTCACCGCCGGGAATCGGCTCGTACAGCGGGTCGTCATAGCCCGCGCCAAAGAAATCCGTGTCCTTGGGCTGTTCCTGGCCGGAGTAGTTATACACGGCCAGCACCGCCTGCGTGCTGCTGTCCCAGAACACAACGTAACCTTGGTAGGCGAAATACGCCACCGCCGGTTCACCGCCCAGCGCGGCGAGCACTTCCGCGAAGTTGGGGAAATACAGCTGCCACCACTGGCCGCCCGGCTCCGTCTCGCCAATCAGTTCGCCGGCCAGACTAAAACGCCGCCAGACATCCTTCGACCCGGGCGTGAGCGCCGCGGCCAGTCCTTCTTCCCATACGCCTTGGCCGCTGCCCGGCTCGCCCAAAGCTAAAACTTCGCCGTTGTAGAACTGCGCAAGTTTGGGAGGCTGTTGCGCCAGCCAAGCGGGGATCGCCGGCGTCCAGGCGCCTTTGGCCCGCGCCACCGCCCGATGATACTCGGTGAGCAGGCTCGAGCTAATCTGGCCGCCTGCTTCCAATATATAGGTGCAGGAACTCCGGCTGATCTCGCTGTTTGGATCACTGCGCGCGCGCAGATAGTCGACTGCGGGAATGACCCAGCCATCCTTGTCCACCGCGGTGAACAGCACGCTGTAACCGCGCGGCGCTTCACCGCGATGCCAGGAATAGATTTCCTGCGATGTCGAACCAGGCGCATTGGCGAAAATCCACTCATCCCAAGCGCCATACCGCCCGGCGTATGGATTGCCTTCTTCAGTCAGGCCGCGCACGGCGACCCGGCTGCCTCAGGCGTGAACGTAAAAGGGCTCGGCCGGCCCGGCGGCAGCGCCCTCCGGCGCACCTCGTCCGAGCACGCTGTCCGCATCCGCGGCGCGGGCCGCCGTGACAACCGCCACCGCGGCGGTGATCGCCAAGAGGAAAATCGCGAGTTTTGGCATGGTTCCCTCCCTGCTTGTCAACTATCACTTTACGACAATAATGCCATCGAATTGTTCACACATGTCCTGTGACGACTATGCTCCACCCACCACAATGCGATCCACATTGCGCTTGCCCGTCATCTCCGTGACGGTAATCTCCACCACGGCTGTTCCATTGATGCGCGCCGGTGAGGGCGGTTCGAACTCGCGCCCGGCGTAATGCTCAGTCAGTTGCGTGAGCAACGCCGATTTCTGGGCCGCATCCTCAATCAGCCGCGCCGTGCCGAAGCAGATCACGCACTCGTACCGCTGGGCGCAGTCGCAGGCGATCTCGCCGAGTACTAAGCGCTGGGCTTTGTACGCCGTGAAGCACACCCGCGGATTGGCCAGGATGTTATCGAGCTTACGCCCGTGCAGCGCGCAGTGGAAGTAGAGCTTACCGCTGCGGTACAGGTGGTTGATCGGCGTCGTATAAGGCTGGCCGTCGAGTCCCGCCGTGGCCAGCACTCCATGGCGGCGGTCGAGGAGCAAGCGCTCCAGTTCTACCCGGTCATGAATCGGTTCATGCGGCATGGTGGTATTTTACGGCGCGCTCGCGGCGATGATTCCCAGCTCCTGCTGGTACTTGAATAAGTCAACGAGATAGTCGCCGTACATCTGCTCGAATTTATTGGCGTCACGCGCGCGGATATCGAAGTCCGGGCCATAACACGTACCGTCAAGCTCATATACTTCAGCGACATTGTGTTCATGATCCTGGGCAATATAGTATTCGCGTTCTAGATAAAAACCGCGCCAGCCGCGCGCGCCAATCCGGATGAACGCTTTGCTCATCCAGCTATCGAAACACAGCTCGTCCAGCACATCGCCTGCCCGCAGATTGCCCGCGAACAACTCATCTTCGCTCTGCTTCTCATGCGTCTGCCTGATCAATTCGCCCGTCGCGCTGTATAGGAAATATGGCTCCGGTGTATACGTCCAGCCGTTACCCTCCAGATCTATTACATCTCCTGTGCCATTCCAACTGCCCAGCGGCCCATGCGTGGTGACCCTGCCATCCGGCCAGATGCGCGCGCAGATCGGCGGATTGTCCGCCAGCCACTTGGGGATAACAGCCGCGTAGCGAGCCTTGATCCGCATCTGTGCATCTTGATAACGCTGCCACATCTCCAGCGGCATTTCCCCGAACACGAAGAAGTGCAGCCAGCATGACTCATCTTCAGGATACTGGCCGGAGTTATCCATTAAATAGTTCTCCAGCGAGATTAAGCTAGGCACAGGATAACCATCAGAATTCACCACATACAGCTCGTACGCGGTGTTTTCTGGAAACTGGCCATCGCCGAAGGCTCGATCGCGCTCCTCGTCGAACTCAGTGGCATGGGCGACAAGCCATATATCCCAGTCGGCGTATTGCCCTGCATACGGATTATGCGCGTCGTTAATATCGCGAACTGCGACCGGTTCCGCACCTCAGCCGAACGCTTCAATTTGACTGGTCGCTTGTGAATTCGCGCCTGCGGATTCATCTTGCGCGAAGACTGCCTCGCTTAAAAGAACACCGCACGTTAGCCAGCACGCCGATAACGTCAAAAAGAATTTCCCCATTACACACCCCCGTGTGAGAATTACTGCCCAGTTACAACTTCGCCAGGCTCGCCTCCAGCCGCTCGATGAGCTTCTCCTTGGTCATCAGGCCGATGAAGCGGTCCACCACCCGCCCGCGCTTGAGCACGAGGAACGTCGGGACGCTCAGCACGCCAAACCGGTTCACCGCTTGCGGGCTGTAGTCGCTGTTCACCTTGGCGAAGCGCAGCATATGCTCGTAGCCGCCAGCGACTTCATCAACCAGCGGCAGCATGGTGCGCGCGGGTTGGCTCCACGCGGAGTGGAACACCAGCACCGCCGGCAACTGGCTGGAATCCAAATACCCCGCCAGCGCTCCGTCTGTCAGATCATCGATTGGCATGAATTAAAGTGGCGATCCACCATGCCGGTGTACCAGCGGGCTGGAGAGCCCTTCGTATAAGTGGGAGGCTCGCTGAGCACCGGGTTGACCGGTCTCGGGTGTCTGCCTCCCTCGACGACAATATCGGCTCAACCGCAATCTGGCCTTTTCGCACACCGCAGACCGCCAACGAATTGTACCGCCTGGTGGCGCGGTTTGTCGCGAAGGAGAATGGAGGATGCGGCGCCTACAGCCAGGCCAGGCCGCGCGTCGTCCCGCGGCGGCGCTCATCGCTGACTTGCTTCTTGAGGCGTTTGATGGCGCGACCATGCAGGATGCTGATGTTCGCGGGCGTGCAGGCCAGCCTCGCCGCCAGCTCGCGCTGGCTCAAGCCGTCTTGGTACAGCCCGCGGATGATCTCCGCCTCGCGCGGGCTCAAGCTGTCGAGCTGGCCGAACAGGAATTCGAGCCGGTCGAGGCTTAGCCGGTCCTCGCCTTCGCTGGCCAGCTGCGTGAAGAAATCGAACTCGCGCAGTTCGCCACCCTTGACGGCGATCTTCTGGCTGCGCAGGTAGTCGATCATCGCGCCTTTGACGCGCAGGTAGGCATAGCTCTTGAAAGGCACGCCGCGGGTGTGGTCGTAATGGTCAACGGCTTGAATCAAGCCGACTGTCCCCTCGCTGATCACATCCACCGCTTCCTCGCCCAGGTAGAGCCCGAGCTTGCCGTAGATGTGGAACACCAGCGGCTGGTACGCCTCGATGATCCGAGCGCGGGCGCGCGCGTTGTAGTGCCCCCAGAGGTAAGCTTCCTCCTCGGGCACTAGCGCGGCCCTCCTGCTTGTCTGCGCCATGTCCATCTGACGTGCCTTAGTCCTGAATGTTTGAAACCAGCGTTAAAACGCTGTTTCCGCCGGCTGCCAATGCGCACCGGCGGCTGCACCGCGGCAAAAGCCCCTGGTGCTGCTGGATGAATATAGCACCGGCGATCTGGCTAGTCAAGCGCGGGGATGTCGCCGCCGTCAATACCGATTAGTAGGTAAACTTCCACGGCGTCGATCCCGATTCATCAGTGGCCAGTATGACAATCCCGAGGATCTCGTTTGTATCAGGATCTACCGTAGGATAAAACAAGATGTCATTCGGGCTGCCATCACCCCGGAAGGGCTCTTGTGTCAACGGGTTAATCGACGCAGGATCGATGCATGTAACCCCTGCATCAAGAAAATCCTCAAATGTTGCGGTACGCCAAAACAGGATGGCCACGCCTGAAAA
>CAYXMN010000037.1:12132-18979 GCA_964465955.1 uncultured Planctomycetales bacterium | reverse complement strand
TCCCCGCCGGTGGTGCGGATCCAGATCAATCCGCCGTCCGTGTTCCACTTGGAAACCAGCGCGTCCTTGGTTCCATTCCCCTCGGTACCGCCGGCCACCACCAAGTTGCCGTCGCTGTCGAGCGCGATATCTAGCCCGGCATCGTCCGCGCCGCTGTCCCAGGTCTTCGCCCAGAGCAGCGCTCCGGTCGGCGACCATTTGGCCAGCAGGAAATCGTAGTTGAGCGGGCCGGACTCCTGTTCAGTCGCGCCGGTGGCGTAGATATAGCCGTCGGCATCCGCGACCACCCGGTGGAAGCTGTCAGAGGAACTCAAGCCCCAGGTGTGGGCCCAGTCGCCGACGGCGTGGACGGTCACACTGGCCGTGGCGCTGACGCCGAGGCTGTTGGTCACGCGCACGGTGGGGTGGTAGGTCCCGTTGACCGTGTATTCAGGCTTAAAGGTCGGCTCGGGCCCGGCGATTTCATACATGCCGTCTTCGTCGATGTCCCAGGCATAACCGGTGATACTGCCCTCCGGCGTGGTAGAGCCGGAGGCGTCCAGCGTGACGGAGAGGGGCGTGGCGCCGATATCCGGCGTGGCGGTGAGGCTGGCCACCGGCGGGTCCGCGCCGAGGCGCACGTAGTCCAGCTCCGCCCCCGTCCCGTCGGCCACCACCGGCACGGCCAGCAGGTTGCCGCCAAAATCGAAGTAGGGCTCGAGGCTGGGCAGGTTGAAGCGCACTTCGTTCCCCACCGTCTCGCTGCCTCTAAACCAGCGCCAGCGGTTCCCGCCCCACTCCGCCAGGGCAATCCACGTATCCGCCGGATCGGGCAGCGCGACAGGGAAATGCAGCCGCACCTGCGCGTTGCGGTCATAACCGGCGGCGGTGAACACGTATGTGCAAAACGACAAGTTGGCAAACGGATCCCCCAGCGCCCAGCCCGAGCCGTATATCACCGACGCGCCGCTCATGCTCACGTGCTGGTTTGGCAACGCCGGGTTATACGCGCTGCCCGCCTTGGTCAGATCCGCTTCTACATAAGACGCGTGCTTGCCCCGCCTGAGCCGCGCTGCTAAAGCCGACGGCGCGGGCAGCACGCTGTCCAGCCCCGCGGCGGCCACCGGCTGCGCGCTGGCAGGTGTGACACCCGCCCCCGGCCGCCCGCCGGACGCCGGGGCCGCCCCCGATCCGCCGCAGGCGGCAAGCGCCATGAGCGCGATCAACGTAGTCCCGGCGGCCAGCGCCAGGCCCATCCCATGCTGTTTCATGCAAGTATCCTTACGCGAATGTAACCACGTAATATACCGTAGTAAAGGTGGAAGTTAACGCGCCGCGCGGAAACGCCGGGCGTATCTTTTGTACCAGCGGTCTGGGGTGGCGGCAAGCTGTCAGCGCCGCCCGCGCCGCGCTAGGCCTCGCCGCCGGCCGGCGGCTGGGGCCCCCCCGCCGCGAGTTGCAGGAAGGTGTACTTCAGCTCGGCGAGGATTTGCGAGATCTCCTGCTCCTCCGGCGCGGGCAGCTGGCCTTTGAGGCGCAGCGCGACGAATTCCAGCAGGTCAATCGCCAGCTTGGCCTTGTCCAGCTCCGTGCTGACCAGCCCGGTCGCCGGGTTAGGCGCGCGGCCCAGGCCGATCACGGCGAAGTTGAGCAGCAGTCCGAGCTGGCTGCGCAGGTAGTTGACCAGGCCCGCGCCGAAGAGCATTTTCAGGTGTTCCAGCTCGGCGGCGGCGTACGCATCTTCATCGACCTCGGCGCCGGGCTCGTGCGCCTCCGGCGCTGGGGCGCCGGGAACCTCTCCGGCGGCGGGGGCTGGGCGGGTGAACTCCACCACGCGCTCGGGCCCGGCGGGCGGCTCCGGCGTGGCGGGCGGTTCCGGCGCAGGCTGCGCCGCGGGGGCGGGTGCTGGCGCGGGGTCGGCCTCGGCGGGCTCAACCTCCTCAATCTCGCGCGAGTGGCGCTTGTCGGTGATGATCACCGGGCCGGGTTTAGGCTCATCGTTACTGTCGCGATCGTGTGGCGTCATGCGGGTTCCCCTAAGCAATCATGCTAATGTCGAGCAAGTTGATCAGCACGCGATCCTCAACCCAGCCGTCGCCCGGATTCTCGAACTTGGCCGGATCGGCGAGGAAGTCGCCGGTGGCCGGGTTGCGCTTCACGAACACCTCGGCGAACACTTCGTCCACCTCGATCAACTTGCCGGCGATGATGTGCTGGCAGGAGCGGAGGTGGAACACCACCACCAGGTTGCGCGCTTTTGCGATCAGGTTGCTATACACCATGCACCTCGTAATCCCGCTGGCTGGCCAGCCGTTAGTGTTCCGTCTTGCCCGAGAAATTGAAGTTCTCGAGGCGGATCGCTTCCGGGACAATGCAGCCGCTGCCCCAGAACGAGCCACTATACACCACGTCCGCCGCGAAGCCGCTGGCGTTGGCCAGGGCCTCGAACACGTTCTGCGTGAAGCGGAAGTTGGTCAGCGGCGCGGCGATTTCGCCGTGCTCAATCAGGAACGTGCCGTCGCGGGTCATGCCGGTGATCACGGTGTTCATCGGATCCACCACGTTGGTGTAGTGGAAGCGGCTGACGAGGATGCCGCGCTCGGTATCCTTGATCAGCTGTTCACGGCTGGACGCACCCGGCTTGAACACTAGGTTCACCGGCGCCGGGAAGCGCCCGCCCATGTCGTGGGCCGTGCTGGTCGTGCCCGCGCGCTTGGCGGAGTCGAGGTCGTGGGCCACCGCCGCGGCCACGCCGTTCTCGATCAGCGTCAAACGCTGTTTGGGCAAGCCGGACATGTCGCAGGGGCTGCCCAGCGTGCGCGGGTCGAGGGCGTCGTCGATGATCGTGATGTCCTTGCCGGTCACCTGGGTGCCGAGCTTGCCCTGCAGTGCGCTGGCGCCGTCCACATATTGCCGCCCGGAGAAAGCGAGCCAGGTGAGGAAGGACAGCATCGTCGCCAGGCACTCGGGTTCGAGGATCACGGTGTAGCGCCCGATGGGGATGTCGCTCCGGGGGTTGACCGAGCGTTTGGCCGTCGCCAGCGCTTTCAGCGCGATGCCGCCGGTGTCGAGGTCCTTGACGTTGCGCACGGTGTCCTCGGCGTAGCCGCTGGAGTTCTCGCCTGTCCATAGCACGGTATAGCGCGCGCGGGTGGTGTTATAAGCCGCCTCGATGCCGCGGCTGTTGGCGATGACGAAGTTCAACTGGCTGGTGGACAGCGTGCCCGCCGCGGAGAACACGCCCGGCTGGTCGTTGATGGCGAAGCCTTGCAGCGCCAGCTCCGCGCGGTCCTCCGGCTTGCAGGCCGCGGTCTCCTCGTAATAATCCACCTGGAACGGATAATCGCGCGGGCCGCTGGCGTAGTCCGCCAGGTCGGCGTTCGGCTCGGCCACCTTGGCCGCCGCCGTCGCCTGGGCCACCGCCGCCTTCACGCCGTCGGGGGTGAGCTTGTTCGTCGACGCCGTGCCCTCGCGCTGGCCGAAGCGCACTTCCACCGCCAACCCCCCCTCGCGTTCGAACGTGTTCTGGTGGATCACGCTGCCGGCGAAACGCGTCAGCGCGGAATCGGTGGTGACAGCGCGCACCAGGGTCTGGTCGCCGTCCGAGGCCGCCAGGGCCGTGCGCGCCAGCTCCAGCAGGAAATCCTGCTGCGCCGCCACTTTTTTCGCCGTGTATTGCTTTTCCAACAACTCAGCCATCGCCTACCTCGCTATTGATACTTGCCGGCCCGGCTCCGGGCCGCCTTGGCGTAAGCGCTCTCCGCCCCCGCCAGTTTTAAAATGCGCTCGTCCGCGCGCTTGGCCAAGCCGGTTAAATCCGGCCCGTTGGGTTCCTTGAGCAGGTGGTGCATGTCGAGCGCCACCCGCGCGATCCAATCCAGGAAATGCAGGTTGTCGAACGCCGCGCCGGCTTGCACCTTGGCGCGGATGCTGTCGGGATTCTGCCCCAGCCCGCCGGGCACCGCCGCGGCGAACGCCAGGTAAAACCCGTACTGGTTGGAGCGGGTAATCAGCCCCTGGCCCGGCGTGGGGTCGCTGGCGTAACCGGCCAGCATCGTGGCCAGCTCGGACGGGCTGGCCAGCGTGCCTTCCAGCTTCTGAACATCCGCCTGCGTGTAGTTCGGCAGCGTCAGCTTGAGCTGCTTGAGCTCCGCGCCCAGCACCGTGGCGTTGAGGTAATCATTGGCGGCGATGGCGAAGGCGTGGCGCGCCAACACAAGCTGCTGGCTGACCTCGCCCTTCAGCCCGCTGCCCTCGGCGCTCGCCTGGCCCAGCGGTTGGATCAGCAGCGCCGCCCCCAGCACGTCGCCGGAGTAAATCATGCACTGCAGCGCCAGCGCTTCCTGCACCTGGCCCACCGACGCTTCCGGCGACTTCATCACGTTGCGCAGGATGGAGTCCGCGCTGTACAGGTGCGCCTGGGCGATCTCGCTGTGCGCCTGCTCCAGCAGCTTGGCCGGTTCAGCGGCCGTTTGCGCGAGGACCGCCCCCGGCAGCACGGCCAGGGCGATCAGTACAGAAATAATCGTGATGTGCTTCATATGCTTACGACGGTTCCGCCCCGCCGCTGTTTGCTTTTTGCCGTGCCGACGCGCGCCGGCGCGGTTCGCCATCCGGCTGCTGCGCCGTGTACCGCATGATCCGCGCGTCGGCCTCGGCCGCGATGGCGGCTAGCTCCGGCGCGGCGGCGCTGTGCTGCAGGCTTAAGTCGGCCAGCCAGTCCAGCACGGTGGGGTAATCCAGGGGCACCCCGGCCTTGAGCCGCTCCGCCACGCCCGCCAGCGTGCGCGAAGCCTCGGGCAGGTCGTAGTTCACCGCCGCCGAGAGCACCAGCGCCACGCGCGTCTGTGTTTGCACCAGCCCGCGCCCCAGGCCCTCGCGGCCCTCGTCCCAGTTCGTCACCGCCGCGGCCAGGATCTGCGGGTCGGCGTACAGCTCCATGTCGCGCAGATGCTCGTCGCTGACGCGCGGCAGCCTGAAGCGCACGAAGTCCAGCGCCGGGCCGTCCTTGGTCAAGCCGAGGTATTCGTGGGCCAGCTCGACGAAGCGCGCTGCGTAGGCCGTGCGCTCGTCCTTGAGCCACTTCGCGTAATTGCTGCCGCCCTGGGCGTTGTGCTCCAGCACGCCGGCCAAGCGGTAGGCGGAGCTTAAATAGGTGCCCGCGATCAGCAGTTGCGTGTAGACGATCTCCTCCGTGACGTACGGCTCGGCGGTATGCGGAATCTCGGACAACGCCTCGCTCGCGGCGAGCAGCTTGCCTTCGGCGAGCAGCAGTTTGGCCTCATCGAGGCGCACCAGCGGGTCGTCGCTGGCCGGCTGGCCGAAGCCCGCGCCCAGCACCAGGGTGAGCGCCAGCAGCCAGACCGCCAGCGCGGTGTAGCCTGCGCAGGTTCGCCGCGGTGCCACTAGCCGCGCACCCCCACGCGCACGTTCTCGAAGCGGCTCGGCGCGCAGCCGTGGGCCACGTGCGCGGTCTGGCCCGGCTGGCCCTTGCCGCAATTCGGTGTGCCCCAGATTACCCAGTGGTCTTTGTTGCAGATGCCGCTGAGGTTGCCCCAGAACTCAGTCGTGATGCCGGTGTAGTTCGGGTTCTTATACATCCGCCCCAGCTTGCCGTCCACGATCTCCCAAGCCACCTCGCAGCCGAACTGGAAATTGACGCGGTGGTCGTCGATGCTCCAGGAGCGGTTGTTGCTGAACAGGAAGCCCTTCTTCGTATCGGCGATCAGCGCGTCCAGCGTGTAGCCGCCCGGCTCCAGGTTGACGTTGCACATGCGCACGATCGGCATGCGCGCATAGCCGTCGGCGCGGTTGCAGGCGTTGGACTTCACGCCGGCGTGCTTGGCGGTGTCGCGCCCGGACAGGAAGTTCTGGAACACGCCGCCCACGATGATGTCGTCGCGGAAAGTCTTGGTGCCGTCGTCGTCGTAGGCGTAGCTGCCCAGGCCGCCGGGCAGCGTCGGGTCGGCGGTGATGTGCATGATTTCGCTGCCGTACTTCAGCCGCCCGCGGTCGGGGATTTTAACGAAGCTGCCGCCGGCGTAAGCCAGCTCCCAGCCCAGCACGCGGTCCAGCTCAACGGCGTGGCCGATGCTTTCGTGGATCTGCAGCGCGAGCTGCGGGCCGTCGATGATTAGCGTCGTGACCTCGCTGGGCACCGGCGGCGCGTCGAGCAGGGCCACGCACTCCTCTGCCACGCGCGGCGCGTTGCCGAGCAGGTCGTAGTGCAGGAACGCCTCATAGCCCGCGGTGTGGAACTGGCCGCGGAAGCTGTTGGGGTAGCAGCGGCGCTGGTGGTCGCCGTCGCGGATCGCGTCGGATTCGATGCCGCCGCCGCACTCGGTGATCACCTGGTGGATTCTGCCGCCGCGCGTGTCGGCGTAGTGCTGGTCTTCGCGCCAGCCGTCGTAAAACGCCGAGCGGTGGGACACCTTGGCCGCCGCCGCCATCGCCGCGTCGGCTTTGAACAGGTAGGCCAGCTTGTCTTCCAGGCTCACCGCGAACGGGTCCTGCGCGGTCGGGGTCGAGTATTCACCCTGGGCCGGCTCGGAATCGTCAAGGAGCGTCGGGTCGCCCTTGGCCGCGCCGGAGGCTTTGGCGATGCGCACCGCCTGGTCGGCGATCAGCTCAACCTCGGCCTTGGACGCCTCGCGGCTGGCGGCGAAACCCCAGCGCCCGTCCACCAGCACGCGCACGCCGAAGCCCAGCGACTCGGACTGGGACAGGTTCTCCACCTTGGCGTCGCGCACGGTCAGGCTCTCGCGGCGGGCGTCGATGATGCGCATGTCGCCGTAATCCACCTTGCGCTTGGCGGCTATGTTCAAAAAGGCGTCGATCAGTTCTTGCATAAGGCTCCCCAGGGCTGGGT
>CAYXMN010000037.1:0-12122 GCA_964465955.1 uncultured Planctomycetales bacterium | reverse complement strand
TGGGTTGGTATGGCTAGATGTTACCATCCGGGACAGCGCCGCCGGATCGCAGCATCATTAATATGTAGGATGCGCTCGGAACGCGACGGTGTTCGGGCGGAATGGAAAAAAAAGATGTAAGTTACAGGATGTAGGTTGTAAGTGAATAGGGCGGATTTCCAGTCCGCCATCCCCGGCCTCAAGGCCGGGCTACCCCGAGCGACGCTACTGGGAAAGACACGATGGCTGCTGGTCCCCGATCCGCAGGAATAACAAAGAGCCGCAGATATAGCTGGTCGCTTGTACCAGGGTTCTCTGCGGCAAGGTACTAAAATAGTACCGCATTGCCTAATTAAAGTCCAGGAATAAAGCATAAATGAGACGGATCGCCGTTGTTTTTGATGGTTTCAATTTCTACTACGGTCTTCGCAAGTTGAGACAGAGCACTGGGACGTGTTTATACTGGCAAGACCTGCCCGCATTAGCTCAATGCATCGCGGAGGCTCGGTCTGGACACGCTGCCAGCGATGAGATTGTCTCAATCCTCTACTTCACAGCAGATATCAAGAACGCTGATCACCGCAAGCGGTCAAGGCAGCAACTTTATTTCCAATTGCTCGCAGCTCAGGGTGTCGTGCAACTCTGCAAAGGGGAGTACAGTGTAAAAAAGATTCGTTGCGCCGCATGTGGTGATGAACCCGCATCCTGCGCGAACTGCAATGCAATCTTGGAAAAACCACAGGAAAAACAGACGGACGTGAATCTGGCGATCTGGTCAGTGCTGAACGCTGCCTACAACGAGTATGACGACTTGATCATCATCAGTTCGGATAATGACTTACAGCCAGTCGCCAAGACTGTGCGTATGCTGCAGGACAAGCGTGTCTGCTTCTGTTTTCCTCCCATGCAGAATCAGCTGTTCCCACTAAAACATGCCGCAACTGACTGGTGTGAGATCACGAAAACAATGTTAGAGAGCTGCCTGATGCGTTGGACGGTTGAGTTCAACGGTCGCAAGTTTCGCTGTCCCGAACCGTGGCGCCAGGGATTCTGATCCATGCCCCGCACCTATTAAGCAGGGCGGGCAAACAGCCCCGCCCAAACGATCTCACAAAAGTCGGCGCTGTTACACATACTCCACGCGCTCGAACGTGCGCTGGATGCCCTTGCGGAACTGCACGGCGGGATGCCCCAGCAGCAGGCAGGCCGCCGGCTGATGCCCCGCGGGCACATGGTACTTCAGCCTGAGATCCTTGCTGCGCGCTAAAAACGGCGGCACCGTGCCGATCCAGATCGTGCCCAGGCCCAGGCTGTGCGCCGCCAGCATCGCGTAGGTCGCCGCGATGTGGGCGTCCGCCGCCTCGCTGTACGGCGAGTGGTGGAACAGCAGCGCCGCCGGGGCGTCGTAGAGCAGCTTGTCGCGCCCGTTGTCCCATTCGGCCACCAGCGTGTCGATCAGCGGCAGCAGAAACGTGGTGATCATCTCGACCGGCACGCCGCGCGCCATGATCGGATGGAGCAGCGGCGAGGCCATCGCCTGCACGACCGGCCGGCTGTGGCGCGCGGCCTGGATGATGTCGCTGGCCAGCGCGCGCACCTTCTCCGGCTTGTCCAGCACGCTGACGCCCACGTCCCAGGGCGGGATGCCCATCGGCGCCAGCGCGGCGAGTTCCAGCACGCGGCCCAGCAGCTCGCGCTTCACCGGCTCGCGCTTGAAGCGGCGCACAGAGCGGCGGCTGGCCAGCAGCGCGGCGAGCTGCTCCGGCGTGGCGATCGCCTCGCGGTCGATGGCGAACACGTCCGCCGGCGAGAGGCCGCGGCCGGTCACGGCGATGGCGTCCGCGGGGCAGGCCGCCATGCACTGCCCGCAGCCGATGCAGTCGAAGCCGATGTTGTGGTTCACTTGCACCTTGCCGTCCCAGAGCTGGAGCACCTCGGACGGGCAGACCTGGAGGCAGGCGCCGCAGCGCGTGCAGGCGTCATGATTGATTACGGGCTGGCCGCCCTCGCGCGTGCGGCTGTTGATCACCGGCATATGAGACCTCCCAGACTTCCCGGTAGCGATGCTGGATTTTACCGCGTGGGGCGGGCGCCACCGCCTGCATGGAAAGCAACGCGGCGAATCCGGCTGGCAGCGGCGGGTCCCCGACCCGCAGTCTTTTACCGTGGGTCGTGGATCCACGGCTACCTCGAATTGAAAGGGCGAAGCATGGCTTCGCCCCTACTACTTACAGCTAATAACTTACTACCCTCTGTTACTCGTCGTCCTCGTCCTCGCCGCTGTCTTCGACGAAGTCGTCCTCGAAGCGCACGCCGTCGCGCCGCTTCCAGTCGAGCTGGAAGTTCGCCACGTTTTGGTGCAGCAGGATATCCGCGCCGGTGGGATTGTCGTCCCAGTCAGAGCTTTTGGCCACGCCGTCGATCACTTCCAGCCCGCAACGCTCCAGGTTGGTGGAGGACAGCGAGCCCGACGGCGTGACGCGCACGGCAAAGCTGGCGGGCAGGCCCAGGCGCACGCTACCGGCGTTGTTGTTCACCTCAATTTCGATGCGCCGCGCCTTCTCGCCCAGCACCAGATGCACGCTGCCGGCGTTGTTGTCGATGTTCACCGTGTCAACCTGCGCATCGCCCAAGTCGAGACGCGCGTCCGCCGCGGCGGAATCAATGTTGATGTGGTAGGCCAGCTCCGGGTTGAGCCTGAGCAGCGCGCGGCCGATTTTGCTTTTCACCTGCACCTCGCTGCGCCCGTTGCGCACCTCGGTGAGAATCACCGGTTCCTCCGGCGCGCGCTTGAGCTTGCCCTTGACCAGCGCGCCGCCGGTATCGCCGCAGCGGACCTTCATCCGCCCGGCGCGTATCTCCAGCCCGAGCTGGCAGTGGCTGATCTGCGGCGGGCGCTCCACCAAGACGGGGAAGTCGCTGAGCTTAAACAGGTTGCCGGCCCGCGTGCGGCGGGCGGCGGCCCCGGCGCGGCTGGCGGTGTCCACCACCGTGTTCTTCAGTTCCATCACGATTTCGCCGAGCTGGCCCAAGTCGATCTTGGGAATGCGGATCTCGGGAATCTCCACGTGCATGCCGCCGTGGGCGCGCGAGGCCCCGCCCGCGGCGCGATCAGCCTCGCCCAGCGCCTCGAGCAGACGGATGCCCTCTTCCGGGGAGATCTTGCCTTCCGCTACCATTTCCAGCACTTTCAACTTCTCACGGCTCATTTCGCACCTCATGTTTTTCCAGCCCGATCCTTGAGCTCCCGCTACGCGGCACGCTGCATCCGCGGCTGGGGCGGCAGCGGCCGGGCCAGCATGACCGGCAATTCCTCGCCGCCGGGAGCGGATTCCGCAGCTGCGTCATTCACCACTTCCCAGCCCGCGCTGGCATAATCCGCCAGCAGCACCTTCATTTCCTCAAACTCAAGCTTGCTAAAGTCAATCCAAATGTATTCAAAAGCTCGCATCCCATGCTCCTAATCCGATTCCACCCCGCGCCTCCCACAGCGCGGCCGTTACACTAGCCTCGCAGCCGCCCCTCGGCTTCCTCAACGGTCAGCTCCCCGCGCTCCAAGGCCTCCAGGATCGCCGCGCGATCCAACTGCGGCCCCGGCGCGGTGTGTTCTTCGCTGGACTCAAGCTGCAACGATTCGAGCAATTGATCCAACCGGGAACGCACTGTCGGGTAACTGATGTTGAGCGCCGCCTCAACTTCCTTCAAATTGCCGCGGCAAGCCAGGAACGTCCGCAGGAACTGCAGCTTGTCTCCCGGCAGGCGGGCGAACTCGTTGGCCCTGAACTCGCCGGACAGCTCGGTCGCACAATCCGCGCAGCGCAAGTGCGTCACATTCAGCTGCCCGCCGCAAACAGGGCATTGCGAGATAAGCTTGTTTTTCCCTTTACTAGTCATCACAGTGATACTCTACCAGGTCAATTTAGAAATGTCAAGTTCAACTTTGAAATTATTGAACTTCTCTACCGGATTTCCGAATCTTCCGCTCAAAATACGGTGGTGGTATGCTTATACCATGAATATGCTCCGATTTATCGCCGCTTCGATGACGTATCTTTCCATATTGCTGTTTGGCGCGGTGCCCGGCTATGCGCAATATTGGATGGAAACCGAGCCGGGATACGTCCTTACGCCGGTGGATCCCGACTTCGCCACGCTGGCCGCCCCGCAGCACCCGCAGGTGGGGCAAGCTCAGGAAGCCGCCGGAGTGGTTTTCGACGCGCTGTTTTGGGTGCTGCCAGGCACGTCGAGCTGTTACCGGCAGGAATGGGACGAGGAGACGGAGAGCATGCGCTACCGGGAATACCGGCTTACTCCAGTCCCCGAGCAGCCTGACACAGACGTCGACCTGGTGCCGTACGTGGTGGACGGGCTGCCGCTGATGATCGGGGTCGGCCAACCGGACACCCTGGACGCTGAGTGGGCGCCGGCCCAGGTGGTGAGCTTCGCCGTGGAAGCCGATGGCAGCCTCACTCCGCTTGATTATTGGGAGCTGGGCGCGCAATATTGCAACGGGATCTACATGCTCGACCTGCTCGGGGACGGCTCACTGTGCCTCGTGCTGCCGTGGGCCACCGGCGCGGCGGGCGGCGGCGGGGTGGATCTGCTGTGGATCTCCCCAGCCGGCGGGTTTTCCTTTTTCGGCGCCACCCGCGAGGAGGCCATGCTGTGGAGCCAGACCGGGTACGTCAACCTTCGCGATTACGATAACGACGGCGCTTGGGAAATCGAGACCGCCTATCCGCTGATGTTCTCCGCCGCCGGCTACTCCTATAAAGAATTGCTGTATTTCGACCGCGAGAGCTGGTCCTGGCTGGGCGGGGCGGAGCGGTTTCCCGAGTTCTACGCGCCCCAGGACGCGTTTTACCGCATCCTGTTCCACACCGCGCGCGAGCTGGAGAAGGACCCGGCCAAATATCTTTCGACCGAGCCGGGCTGGGAGGGGAGCTACGGCTTCCAACTTGACGGAGAATGGTACTCGCTCGATCCGTTCATGAACCTTGACACCGGCGAATTTGACCCGACCTGGCTTGATTATTGGGAGGAAGAGGTTGGGGAGTGATGCGTGTTTTCATCGCGGCGGCGGCCCAGTGTGAGACCCGCCCGGCATGGAATGGTCCGGCTGCTACAGGCAAGTTGTCAGCTGCAGCCTGGGTAGATCGCGGCTGGGGCCGCGGTCTGGCTTACCTCTTGCAGCCTGTAGCGCGGCGGGTATCGCGCAACACGGCATCATTCGTCGCAACCGGGTGAAACCTTCACTCTCCGGCAACGTAACCCTCAAACCGGATATTCGTCTAATAATTTCGGTATAGTAGAGGTGTAGTGGCCGCTGCTGCTCAAATGGCCAAACCGAAGCTAAAAGGTTGGTAATTCCATGAAAGTGATGCACTACTGGATGCGATGGTTCCCCCTCACCTGCGCCGTGCTGGCTCTTACCGCGCTTAGCGCGTGCGGCGGCGGCGGCCTGGAGGCCGGGCTTAACGGGCCTGCTCTGGCCCCGTCCGGCGGAATCGGCGACGGATTGGATTGGAGCCAGGCCCAGCGCGCCGGCAGCTTCGCCGTGCTGGCGGTCAGCGCCGACGAGCGCAGCGTCGACCCGCGCACGGCGCAGCTTGAGCTGGCCGTGACGGAGACGCGCACCGGGCCGTAGGTCGCCGTGACCACCGCAGGCCTGCCCGCCTGCGGCGAGCTGTACCTATACCTGAGTTACGACGCGGCGAGTTACAGCCCGCGCGCGGTTAACCAAGGCGCGGATATTGCCGGGCGCGCCTTGCTGCTCGGTTTGACCAGCCCGGCGGAGCATGTGGTGATCGCCATGGCGATGCCCGGTCTCGCTCCGGAGCTGGCCGGCGACATGGAGCTGGCGCGGGTCAAGTTCGCCAACGGCGCGCACCAGCCCGAGCGCGCGGCGGCCACGGCGCCCAAAACGGCGGTGAGCGACCTGCACTTCCTGCCGTCCGCGCTCGAGACGCTGCACTGGACATACGTCAACCCCGGCGACTACGACCAAAACAGCGAGGTCGCCGCCGCGGACATTACTCCCATTGCGCAGCACTACTTGGCGACAAGCGCCAGCGAAGACTGGCAGGCGGCGCAGGCGGTGGACGGCGACGATAACGGCGAGGTCAACTCCGCCGACATGGTGATCATCGCGCAAAACTACCTCTCCACGCTGACCGGCTACCAGGTGCAACGGGGCGAGGCGGAAACAGGGCCGTTCAGCGACGACTCGCTGGTGGAGCTGTCCGCCTCGGCCATCCCCGCCGGCGGCGGCTACCGTTACTTTGAATACACCCCCACCCCGGCGCTGGGCGAGTGGTTCGTCGTCACGGCGGTCCACGGAACCTTGCGCGCGCCGGAGCACAGCAACCCGGCGCAATACACCGCCGTGGCCGTGTTCGAACCGCCGACGAACCTGTCCGCCACGACGGATGGCGCCGCGATCTCGCTGCATTGGACCGCGCCCGCGTCCGGCGTCCCGACCGATTACCACATCTATATCGCGGTGGAATCCGGCATGGCTCCGATCTCCGAGGTGCCAAGCGTGACCGGCACGGATTACACGCTGTCGGCCGTCTTCAGCCCTGACGACGAGTGGTATTTCGGCGTCAAGGCGAACTACGCCGGCACCTTGAGCGACTACTCCAACATCTATCATTACCTGCCGGGCGCCGGCACCCCCGCGCCGACAGGCTTAAGCGCGGTTGAGTCCGGCGGAGTCATCGCCGCGAGCTGGATCGCGCCTGCCGGCAACACGCCGATGCACTACGACCTGTACGCCGACACGGCGGCGGGCATGGGCAGCGCCGTGCTGGCGGCGGATGACGTGGCGGGCACCACCGCGAACCTGCCCGGCTTGTTCAGCCCGGAGAACGAATACTACCTCGGCGTCAAAGCCAACTACAACGAAGGCCAGAGCGATTACAGCAACATCTTCCACTACGTGCCAGGCGGCACCGGCGACGACACCCCGCCGAGCTGGGGCGGCGGCCTGCCTGACGGCGGGATCAAAAGCGCGATCGGCGGCGACGTCTCCGCGGAGATCCAGTGGTGGGAAGCCGCCGATGCCGACAGCCCGCCGGTGGAATACCTGATCTTCTACGCCGAGCATGCTGCCGGCATTGACTGGGGCGCCCACCAAGACACCGCCGCCGCCGGCGAGACAAGCAAGATCATCAGCGGGCTGACGAACGACGTGGTCTACGATTTCGGCGTGCGCGCCAAGGATAACGCCGGCAACCTCACCACCAACACGAACTTCCTCTCCGCCACGCCGTCCGCCGCGGGCACGCCGCTGGACACCGGCGTCTGGCAAGCCAGCGAGCTGGTCGACGACGGCGGCACCATCCCCAGCCAAGACGTGGGCTGGTTCACCGATATCGAGGTCCAGGCCGACGGCACGGTCGGCGTGGCGCACCATAACGAGTCCGGCGGCGATCTGCTCTACAGCGAGCAGCCGGGCGGCACCGGCGCCTGGTCCACCGTGACGATCACCAGCAGCGGCGACACCGGCCAGTGGCCCGACCTGGAATTCAATCCGGCGACGGGCTATCCCTGCATCGCCTACCACAATGTGGACGAGGCCTCGCTGGAATACGCCGAGTTCGACGGCACAAGCTGGGCGACCTCCGTCGTGGATGAAACCTCCGCCGACGTCGGCGCGTTCGCCGCGCTGGAGTTCGACCAAGACAACGCCCCCGGCATCGCCTATTTCGACGCGATCAGCAACGACACGCGCTATGCGCACTGGAATATCAACACCGAAAGCTGGCAGATTGAAGTCGCCTATAACGGCACGAGCGACGGCGACGGCATCGGCGGCTCGTTCTGCGACCTGCGCTACAACCCGGTGACCGGCCGCCCGGCCATCGTCAGCCGCAACAGCTACACCTTCGATCTGCAGATGTCCACCGCCGCGTATACCTATTACACCGGCACGGGCTGGAACACTGAAGACGCCGTGTACGGGCCGTATTTCGATCTCGGCATCGACACCGCGGGCTGGGCCAACTCCCTGGCCTTCGACGCGTCCGGCAATCCGCGGATCATCACGGTTGAGCTGATGGGCGAGGTGCTGATTGGCTCCAAATCCGGCGCTGCGTGGACTGAAACGAGCGTGGGCGACGCCGGCCAGCTCTCGGGCGGCGCGGTGGAACAGATCTACTCCGACATGGAGTTTGCCGGCGACACTTTCTACTGGCTGTATTTCGACAAGTCCGGCGCGCTGGAATTCGGCGCCGGGACGGGAATGAGCACCACGCTGGAGGGCTCGGGCAACGGCGGCTTCCCCTCGCTGGACGTGGCGAACGGCAACCTTTACGCGGCCTACCTCGACAGCACCGGCGGCAAGCTGCGCGTCGCGCGCAAACCTGTCAGCGGCGGGAGCTGGGCCTATGAAGTCGCCGACTCCGGCGCGGGCGGCGAAGGCGTGGTGGGCGAGCGCGCCAGCCTGGCTTTTCACCCGGCGAACCATTACCCGATGATCAGTTATTACGACTCTAGCAACTCGGCGCAGAAGTACGCCGACCGCCAGCCCGGCAGTTGGCGCAGCGAGATCGTCGCCAACACCGCCAACGACGGCAGCGCGGGCGGCATGGTGGTGAACCTAACCGGCCAGGCCACCATCGGCTATTTCAGCGTCAGCAGTTCGCTGACCGCGCTGAAGATCGCCAAGGGCGGGTATGGGAGCTGGATTTCCTCCACGATCTTTGAAAGCAATGTGGTGGCCGGCGGCGACGCGAAGGGCAACTACTGCGCCATCGGCCTGCCCGCCAGCGGGACGCAAAACCCCGGCATCGCCTACCACAACACGACCCAGCGCACCATGGAGTTCGCCCAACTCGACGCCATCGGCGGCTCGGAGATCACGACCGTCTATGAATTCAACGATCCGGGCCGCTACAACGCGGTGGCCTACAATCCGGCCAACGGCTTCGCGGGCGCCGCTTTCCTGGCGCGCGACACCTCGGATGTTTACTTCGTGCAACGCTCCGGCGCCGGCGCCTGGGCGCCTGTCGCGGTGGACACCGCCGGCATCGTCGGCACGCGGCTGAGCTTGTGTTATGGCGCGGACACCGCGCGCCCGTGGATCAGCTACTACGATGAGAGCAACAAACGCCTCAAGGTGGCGTTCGTCAAAGCCGGCGGCGACTGGGCCACGGCGGCTGACTGGCAGTATGTCGCCATTCCCGCGCCGGGCGGCTCGACGGACTACGGCAGCTACTCGTCCATCGCCTGGCATCCCGAGCACAACCGCGCCGCGGTGGTGTTTTACGATGCGGACAACGGGCAGCTGTGGTACCAGTTCATCGGCGACCCGCTGGCGCCGCAAGCGGCGGTGGCCGTGACGGACGCGAGCGCCAACGAGGGGCTGTGGCCGTCGCTGTCGTTCGACGCGTCGACCAGCCAGCCCGGCGTGGCGTACTTTGACGCGCAAAACGGCGACCTGCTGTATGCGGGCCGCAACGCGAGCTAGCCCGCCCGGCGGTAAGTGAGAATTCAAGCAGCGGCGGGCCGCCGGCTCGCCGCTGCCGTCGTTGAGGCGCAGCCAGGCTTCGCCCTTTTTCTCTGGTAGCCGGGGCTTTAACCCCAGATCTTGTCGCACCCGGACTAAAGTCCGGGCTACCGGCGGCAGTTCAGCTCAAACCCAAACACGCCGCGCAGTTCGCGTTCCGCGTGCGCGCGCACCTCGGCCAGATCCACGCTGCGCCCAAGCAGCCGCGCCAGCGACGTGACCGGCTTGTCCGTGATGCCGCAGGGCACGATCAGTCTGAAGTGTTCCAGGTTGGGCTCCACGTTGAACGCGAAGCCGTGGTAGCTGATGCCGCTGCGCACCGCCACACCCAGCGCCGCCACCTTCTCGCCGCCGGCCCACACGCCGGTCAGCCCCTCGATGCGCCCGGCCTCGATGCCGTAGCACCCCAGCACGCGGATCAGCGCTTCCTCCAGCCCGCGCAGCAACTCGCGCACGGACAGCTCCCGCTCGCGCAGGTTCCAGACCGGGTAGCCCACGAGCTGGCCGGGGCCGTGGTACGTGATGTCCCCGCCGCGCTCGACGCGGTGGAAGTCGATGCCCAATGCGGCCAGCCGCTCCTCGCTGAGCAGCAGGTGGCTCAGCTCGCCCTGGCGGCCCAGCGTGATCACCGGTTCATGCTCGACAAGCACCAGCGTATCGGGGATCGCGCCGGCGCGGCGCTGATCGTGCAGCTCAAGCTGGCGCGCCCAGGTCAAGGCGTAGCGCTCGCGGCCGCGCCATTCCACGGCGAGGGCGGGTTGGGGCGTAGAATCCATCGGCGCAGTTTAGCATCCGCCGGGCCGCGACGGCGGCGCGCCAAGCGCCGGGCCGGATGCTACACTTACACCCGGAGGTGCGGCATGACAGTGCTCAGGGGCATCCTGGCCGTGCTGGCGGGATCGGCGGCGGCGGCGCTGGCCGGGATTGGCGTGAACTTCGGCAATCAGATGTTCCATTGGGTGGAACCGGCCTACGGCTACATGTACTTTTACCCTTGGCTGATGCTGGTGGGCGGTGTGCTCGGCGCGGGGCTGGGCGGCGCGCTCTTCGCGCTGTGGAACCGCGGCCCGGCGCAGGCCCCGCACCCGGCGCGGGCGGTGCTGGCCGGCGCGGCGGGCGTCGGCTGGGCGTTAATCGCGGGCGTGGTGTTCGACTATGCCAACGGCTACTACTGCTGGCTCAACGGGGAGACCGCCTTCCCCTACGGCTACGCTTGCCTGACCTTCGCCGGAGGCGTCCTCGGCGCGCTCGCCGCGGTGGTGTGTTACAGGAACTGGCACCTCGCGCGGGCCGGCGCGGGCAGCGGCTCCCCGGCGTCCACCGCCACGCAAACCGTGAGCCGCCACAAGGCGCAGGCAGGCGGCGGCGCGGATTATACCTCGGCGCGCCAGCAGGCGTCCGGGTTCGCCGAAGTGCCGGGCATGCCCCTGGGCGACTTCCAAGGCGCGCTGGATCCGGGCAAGGACGCCAAGGCAAAGGAGTAAGGATCGGGCAGCTGACCCACACCGGCACGGTGGAGGACCTAACCATGCATTGGAAGGATCGCGTTTTCATCGAACTGGGGGATATCGCGCTGTCCACTTGCGAGGCGGTGGTTAACGCCGCCAACAGCGAGCTGTGGATGGGCAGCGGCGTGGCCGGGGCGCTGCGGCGCGCGGGCGGCGCGTCCATCGAGCAGGAAGCCGTGCGCCAGGGGCCGATCGCCGTGGGCGAGGCGGTCATCACGCGCGCGGGCAGCCTGCCCAGCCTGCACGTGATCCACGCCGCCGCGATGGGGCCGGGCCGCCGCGCCACCGCGGAAGGCGTCGCCGCCGCGACGCGCGCCACCCTCACGCTGGCGGTGGAGCAAAAGATCGACACGCTGGCGTTCCCCGCGCTGGGCACCGGCGTGGGCGGGTTGTCGCTCGAAGCCTGTGCGGACGAGATGCTCGGCGCGGTGCGTGAACACCTGCTGGCCCAGGCCCTACCGCAAGAGATCCGCTTTGTGCTGTTCGGCGAGAACGCATTGCTGATCTTCAAGCGCGTACTGGCCGGATTGCCGGACTAGACCTACTGGTACACCACCACCTGGTACGGCGTGATCGCTAACCCGGACTGCAGGCCTTCCGCCGAAGCCCAGTGCCCGATCAACTGCGGGCCCAGCGGCAGCACGCCGATCGGGCTGCCGTGGAGATCCCAGAGCTCGATGGGGGTGAACTGGGAGAGCTGCAGCGTGTAGCTCACGAAGTCCTGCGTCCGGATGGTGATGGTCAGGTTCGCTTCGTCGACCGTGGTGATCTGGCCTTCGATCGCGGACAGGTCCCCCGCGCCGGTGCTCGGCGCGACGTCGAAGTCGTCCACCAGGCCGTCCAGGTCGGCGTCGTCGCCCTGGTAGTCGCCGAATTCGAGATAGCCGTTGTCGTTGGTGTCAAACACCGTCAGCGCGTCGGCGTAGAACACGCAGTAAGTGTCCTGTTTGACGCCGTCCGCGTCCACCGCGTCGAGCGCCAGCTGCAGGAACCAGCCCGCATCCGGCACCAGCGCCGGATCGACCCGGCGCACGTCGCCGTAACGGATTTCCAGGCCGGCCTCGACTTGATAGCCCTTGAGCAGCGTCAGCGGCACCACCAGCGTGAATTCGTCATCGCCCGCG
>CAYXMN010000036.1:12064-19104 GCA_964465955.1 uncultured Planctomycetales bacterium | reverse complement strand
GCAGGCCGGTGGCGCGCGCGAGCTGGAGCACGGCGCGCACAAGGATCAGCGCGATCACCCCGGTGAAATACCGCCCCAGCAGCACCACGCGCGGGTCGGCGTCTAGGCGCGCGGCGAACACCTCCTGGCGCACCAGCAGCGCGAACAGGATCAGCAGCCCAGAGAGCGCCGCGTTTGTCAAGAACTCAAGCTTGCGCAGCAGTGGCGGGTACGGCGCGTAGTTTAAGGCGTTCGCCGCCGCCGGGTAGCGCGCGAGCAGGACGCCGATGCGCGCGCGGAAGCTCAACTCGCCCGGTGCGCCGGAACTGAGCCGTTTGAGGCACTCGGTGCGCTTCAAAGCAGCCAGCGCCTCGCCTGGCTCGTGTTCTAAGGCGAGGTAGAGCAGGCCGCTGTCCGCCAGCACGCCCGCGCAATGCCGCGCGCACCAGCGCTGCGCCCAGGCGAACAGCGGCAGGCCGAGGCTGAACCACAAGGCGAGGCCGGCCAGCCCGCAAGCGATGAGCGTGCCGGTCGTCAGGTGCAGGCGGAACATGTCATCGGTGCTGACGTCGCGCACCCCGCTCAGCAAGCCGGTCACCCCGGCGATCACCGCGCCTTCGACCAGCAGGATGCGGCCGTCCTGGAACGCCTTGCGGTGAAGCTGCTGAAGCCAGACCGTGCCGCCGAGCTGCATGGGCCGATTGTACTGCGCGGCGCGAGCGGTGCCAGTTATCTCCAGTTAACAGAGCAGTTCTAGCATCCATGGCGTATGAGTGACGAAATATGACGAGGAAACATGTTGCTGATTCACATGGCGATGATTATCATTAATGCAGCTCCGAGTGAGGGATTTTGCGGTGTATTGCCCGCGATGCGGTTATCCGAACCTAGACGGTAGCATCACCTGTTGCCGGTGCCGCGCATCGTTGGTTGTGGCACTCACAAGCCAAGTGGTCAACACTAGCGGGATGGGAGAAAACTACCCGTTGCCTAAGGAAGTAGCGGGCTACTCCTTTGCTGGGTTCGTACCTTTTGCCATATTTGCCTTGACAAACGGCAGCGGGATGTGGGGTGTCATCGGTATTGTGGCCACTGTGCTCGGGCTGTATCCGATTTACAGTGTGGTGTTTGGCCTTTTGGCCCGGCCAACGATCTGGCGGGCGCGGAAATTCGAATCCGTCAGGCATTTTCAAACAACAATGATTGCCTGGGATGTAATGGGTTTCCTTTTTTTCTTGGTTGATGTAGCTTGCGTTGTAGGAATATACTACGGTTACCAATATCTTGTTGAGCAGATTCCACTATTGCAGACTCTGTTAGATACAACCTCGTAATGGTGTTAAGGGAGATGGTTTATGAAGTGCTTAGCTTGCGGGTATGAGAATCCAGACGATGTTAATTTCTGCGCTAAGTGTGGTGCTAACCTAACAAACGCAGTCGCTCCAGCATCTAGCCTGGACAATACGCTTCCAACTCCGCAGCTGGATGCTTCACCCCTAACGCCCCCGCAGGAACCCAGCTATTCGCCGCCGCCTGGCCCTGCATACCAGCAAACGCATCAACCTCCATATCAACAGCCCTCTTCGCAGTCATATCAACAACCTACCATGCCTCCCAGCCAGGCCGAAATCCCGCCAGATGGCAATACCAGCGGCATGGGTGAGCGATATCCAGTGCCGGATGGCATCGATCGTTTCAGTCTGGTGGGTTGTATTCCCTTCGGTATTTTTGCCTTAGCAAACAAAGTCACGGTTTGGGGTGTGATCGCCCTGGTGGCTGACTTCATCCTTGCCTTCATTGCCTTCCTTATCTTGTTCGTACCACTCTGGGTAATCGCGTTTATTGCCAGTCTGGTTTGCACAATCTACATCTGCATCAAGGGTCGTGCACTCGCTTGGCAGATGCGGCGATTTGAGAGCCTGCAAATGTTCGAGGATACAATGCGGACCTGGAACATCTGGGGTGTCATTGCTCTTGTGCTGAGTATCCTCACGATCTTAATCACCATCCCAATATTGTTTTTACCATTCGCTTTCTCGTTGTTAGGGTTAGGTTTGTAACCGACCGAAACGACGAACCTTACATCGCAATACTAGAGTATCGGTTCTTTATGAATAGAGTACCGGGGAATCGAGTTAGAGTTGTGCGATTATTCGCATCATCCATCAGTAAAGTCTGTTAAGACAGCGTTAGTAACCAAACCAAGAGAGCAAACGCCGCGATCGTCAGCAGCACACCTACTGCCAAGCAAACCACGCCCACAATATTCCAGGTGGACTGCGCTTGGTTGTACTCCTCAAGGCTGGCAAAGCGCTTGCCCTGCCAGGCGAGCTTCTTGCCTTGGACGCCGACGAAGATGGAGTAGATCAGGTAAAGCCCGCAGAGCTGGGTAACGAGCCCGATCACACCCCACATCACGTTACCCATCACGAATGCGTAAATGCCAAACGGCACGAAGCCGGCGAAGGTCCAGCCGGACGCCTCGGGCGGTTCGCCGTAGCCCGCGCCCATCCCGCTGGTGTTGCCGTCGGACGGCTGCGCGTAACTCTGGCCGTACCCCGCGCCGGGGGGCGGGCCGTACTGCTGCGAGGGCTCCTGGTAAACCTGCGGCGGCTGGTACGCCTGCGGCTGCGGCGCCAGGCCCGCGCCGGGCGCGTTGGTGTCGAGCGGCCGCTGGACGGGCGGCTGGGGCGGGCGGTTTAAGTTCGCCGGGCCTTGGGGCTGGGTCATCGCGCTTTGCATTTGATGCCCGCAGCTCCCGCAAAAGTAGGCGTTCTCCGGGTTCTCGGCACCGCACTTCGGACAATTCATGGCGATCCTCGGCCAGTGGTGGGTGTGGAGCTAGTATAACATGCAAAAACTGAGGCGCGGCGCTGGCTGACGCGTCTTGCCGGGCATCTCACATGCAAGCTACTTTATATGCCGCCGCTAACATGCTTGCCTGGACGGCGCGGCTTGTCTAGGCGCGAACGCATCTCAGTTAGCGGCAGCGGCGCGCGCGGCGGTGCTATACTATGCGCAGAGGCAGGGGCTTCAGTCTTGCCCAGGTGTGCCGGTCCCTGCGGAGGCCATATGCGCGAGTTCTACCGTAAGAATTACTTTCTGCTCAAGCGGCTACACAGCTTAAGCGGCATCATTCCTGTAGGCGTGTTCTTCCTGATCCATATGTTCCTGAACAGCCGGGCCGCGCAGTCGCCGCAGCAATACCAGTGGGTGCCCGACACGCTGGATCAGATCCCGTTTTTATGGGCGATTGAACTGGGCGGCATCATCCTGCCCTTCGCCTTCCACGGCATCCTCGGGGTGGTCTTCATCCTGCAGAGCGAACCCAACAGCCACCAGGGCGCCTACGGCTGGTACAAGAACTGGGCCTACACGCTCCAGCGCTGGACGGGCGGGTTCCTGTTCGTGATGATTATTTGGCACCTGGCGACAACCTGGTGGCCGCACATGGCGATCAAACTCGGCGGCGGGCACGAGTTCGACATCTACGGCCTGATGCACGGCATCGTGGCCCGGCCGTTCTGGCTGGCGTTCTATGTGCTGTTCGTGCTGCTGGCCGCGTTCCACTTCGGCAACGGCATATATAACTTTTTCTATAAGTGGGGCGTGACAACCAACACGCGCGCGATGCACTGGACCATCGGCATCGGCCTCGCCGTGGCGCTGATCGGCGTGGTGCTCGGCTGGTCGAGCCTGTGGGGGCTCACGTTCAGCGAGTGGGCCCGCGACTACGCCGCGCAGTTCACGGCGAGCATACCGGGGCTGTAGGTAAAAAAAACAAAAGAAGCGGATCATCAGCTCAAGCCAACTCCGCCACCACTGAGATTATGCCCGTAGTTCGGGGAAGTCAAGGAGACCAAGTCTTAAGACCAGCGAGCAAGCGAGAATGTCAGGTCTGAAGGTGAGTTAGTTATGGCACAGGAAAAGCGAATCATCATCGTGGGCGGCGGGCTGGCCGGGCTGATGACGGCGATCACGGCTTGCGAGAAGGGCGCCAGCGTGGACATCGTCAGCTACCAGCCCGTCAAGCGCTCTCACTCCGTCTGCGCCCAGGGCGGGATCAATGGCGCGGTCAACACCAAGGGCGAGGGGGACAGCCCGGAGTTCCACTTCGACGACACGGTCTACGGCGGCGATTTCCTCGCCAACCAGCCGATGGTGCGCGACATGTGCCACGACGCACCCAAGACCATCTTCCTGCTCGACCGCATGGGCGTCACCTTCAACCGCACGCCCGAGGGCAACCTCGACTTCCGGCGCTTCGGCGGCACGCTGTTCAACCGCACCGCCTTCGCCGGGGCGACCACCGGCCAGCAGCTCATTTACGCGCTGGACGAGCAGGTGCGCCGCTGGGAGGCGCAGGGCAAGGTGCGCAAGTTCGAACGCCACGCCTTCCAGAGCCTGATCCTTGATGCCGAGCGCAACTGCCGCGGCATCGTCATGACGGACCTGCACACGCTGGAGACCACGGCGCTGACGGCGGACGCGGTCGCGATGTGCTCCGGCGGGCTGGGCATGATTTACGGCGCCACGACGAACTCGACCACCACCACGGGCTCGGCCACCGCGCGCTGCTACATCGACGGCGTATGGTACGCCAACCCGGAGTTCATCCAGATCCACCCCACGGCGATCCCCGGCACGGACAAGATGCGCCTGATCAGCGAAAGCGTGCGCGGCGACGGCGGGCGCGTCTGGGTGCCGAGGAAGGCGGGCGATCCGCGCCCCGGCACAGAGATCCCGGACGGCGAGCGCTGGTACTTCCTGGAGGAGAAATACCCCGCTTACGGCAACCTGGTGCCGCGCGACGTGGCCAGCCGCGAGCTGTTCGACATCTGCGTGAACCAGGGGCTGGGCGTGGGCGGCAAGCGCCAGGTCTACCTCGACGTGAGCCACCTGCCGGAGGAGTACCTGCGCAAGCGCCTGGCCGGCGTGCTGGAAATCTATGAGAAGTTCATGGGCGAGGACCCCTACCGCCAGCCGATGAAGGTCTTCCCCGCGATGCACTACTCGATGGGCGGGCTGTATGTGGGTTATGGCACGGCGACGGACCGCGCCGCGGACCTGCCCGCGGACTGGGCGCAGTATAAGCACATGACGAACATCCGCGGCCTGTTCGCCGGGGGCGAGGTGGACTACCAATACCACGGCGCGAACCGGCTCGGCGCGAACAGCTTGCTTAGCTGCCTGTGGGCCGGGCGCGTGACGGGGCCGGAGGCGGTGAAATACTTAAGCAACACCACGCTGCCCGAGCTGCGCCAGAGCGAGATCGACGCGGCGGTGGCCAAGCAGGACGCGGCGTTCGCCAAGGTGCTGAACATGAACGGCAAGGAGAACGCGTTCAAACTGCAGGACGAGCTGAGCAGCGGCATGGTGGACTATGTGTCCGTGGTGCGCGATAACGCGGAGCTAAAGGCGTGGGACTTAAAGCTCGACGAGCTGCTCGACCGCTTCGAGAACATCGGCCTGGCGGACAGCGGGCGCACGGCCAACCAGGAAGCGGTCTACGTGCGCGAGCTGTACGACCGCCTGCTGCTGGCCAAGGTGATTACGCGCGGCGCGCTCAACCGCGACGAGAGCCGCGGCGCGCACTACAAGCCCGCCTTCCCGCAGCGCGACGACGAGAAGTGGCTCAAGACGACGATCGCCGCGTTCGACGGCAAGCGCAACCCGGTGTTCTCGACGGAGGAAGTCGATGTGTCGCTGATCAAGCCGCGCCTGCGCAGCTATAAGACCGCCAGCAAGGGCGGGCAAGAGGCGAAGAATTCGTAGGGGCGAAGCCGTGCTTCGCCCGCAGTGAGGAGTAAAGCCATGGCTAACACCACCGTGCACTTGAAGATACAGCGCCAGGACGGGCCGGGGATGGCCTCCTACTGGCAGGAGTTCAAGGTCCCCTACCAGCCGGGGATGAACATCATCACCTGCTTAAACGAGATCCGCAAGCACCCGGTGACAGTGGGCGGCGCGCGCGTCGCGCCCGTCTCCTGGGAGTGCTCGTGCCTGGAGGAGGTCTGCGGCAGCTGCTCGATGCGCATCAACGGCACGCCGCAGCAGAGCTGCTCGGCGCTGGTGGAGCATTTCAGCCAGCCGATCACGCTGCAGCCCATGGCCAAGTTCCCGGTGATCCGCGACCTAATCATCGACCGCCAGCGCATGTTCGACGCGCTGATCCGCGTCAAGGCCTGGGTGCCGATCGACGGCACGCACGACCTCGGCCCCGGCCCGAAGCAGACGCCGCAAGACCAGACCTGGATGTACGTCATCAGCCGCTGCATGACCTGCGGCTGCTGCCTGGAGGCCTGCCCGCAGATCAACCCGCGCTCGGAATTCATCGGCGCGGCGCCCATCGCCCAGGCGCGCCTGTTCAACGCCCACCCCACGGGCAAGAGCATCGCCGGCGAGCGCCTGAGCGCGCTGATGGAGCCCGGCGGGGTCATGGACTGCGGCAACGCGCAAAACTGCGTGAAGGTCTGCCCCAAGGACATCCCGCTGACGCAGAGCATCAGCGACATGGGCAAGCAGACGATCATGCACGGCATCAAGCGGTTCTTCACGAGGCCGGACGTGGAGATGTAGGGGTGTAAGGGGCCGGATGCATCCGGCCCGGTTCCGGGCGGCGTGCAGGCCGCCTTGCCGCCGGTAGGCGGGCCTTTAGGCCCGCGCTGGAAACACTCCCGGCCTGAAGGCCGGGCTACCGGTTAGATATCCAGGTTCTTCACCTTGCGCGCGTATTCCGTGATGAACTGCTTGCGCGGGCCCACCTCGTTGCCCATCAGCCGGTCGAACACCTCGTCGGCGTGCTTCTGATCCTCGATGTTGACCTTGAGCAGCGTGCGCGTCTCGGGGTTCATCGTGCACTCCCACAGCTCCTCGGGGTTCATCTCGCCGAGGCCTTTAAACCGCGTCACCTCGACGTTGCCGCCCAGCTCGCGCACCTTCACGTCGCGCTCGGCCTCGGTGAACACGTAGTAGGGCTTGCCCTTGCCCTTGCGGATGCGGAACAGCGGGTTGAGCGCGATGTAGATGTGGCCGTTCTCGATCAGCTCCGGCACGAAGTT
>CAYXMN010000036.1:11478-12054 GCA_964465955.1 uncultured Planctomycetales bacterium | reverse complement strand
TTGTAGAAGAACGTCAGCAGCAGCGTGCGGATGTGCGCGCCGTCCACATCGGCATCAGTGAGGATCACCACCTTGTGGTAGCGCAGCTTGTCGTAATTGAAGTTCGGGCCGAAGTTGGTGCCCAGCGCGGCGATCATGCTCGCCACTTCGGCGTTTTGCAGCACGCGGTGCATGCTGGCCTTCTCCACGTTGAGGATCTTGCCGCGGATCGGCAGCACCGCCTGGAAGTTGCGGTTGCGCGCCTGCTTGGCCGGGCCCGCCGCGCTGTCGCCCTCGACGATGAACATCTCGCAGTTGACGGGGTTCTTGTCCGAGCAGTCGGTTAGCTTGCCCGGCAGGCTGGAGGACAGCCCCGCCTTCTTGCGCTCGATGTCGCGGGCGCGCTTGGCCGCCTCGCGGGCGCGGGCCGCCGCCGCCGCGCGCTCGACGATCTTCTTGCCGACGCCGGGGTTCTCGTCGAGGAACATGCCGAAGTGCTCGCCCACCGCCTGCTCCACGAGGCCCTTAACCTCGCTGTTGCCGAGCTGGCCCTTGGTCTGGCCCTCGAACTGCGGGTCGGTCAGCCACACGCTCACC
>CAYXMN010000036.1:8316-11468 GCA_964465955.1 uncultured Planctomycetales bacterium | reverse complement strand
GACGCTAATGATCGCCGTCAGGCCCTCGCGCACGTCGTCGCCGGTGACCTGCTCCTTGCCCTTGACGAGGTCGCGCTTGCCGGCGTGGCTGTTGATCACGCGCGTCAGGGCGGTCTTGAGGCCGACGACGTGCGTGCCGCCGTCCTTGGTGAAGATGTTGTTGGCGTAGCCGTTGATGCGCTCGCGGTAGCCCGTGGTCCACTGCATGGCGCACTCGACGCGCGTGCCGTTCACGTCGGCGTCGAAATAGACCACCGGCGTCAGCGCGTCCTGGTTGCGGTTGAGATACTTCACATACTCGCTGATGCCGCCCTTGAACCTGAAGCGCTTCTTGCGCTCCTCCTCGTCGTCGGCGAAATCGTTGACCAGCAGGATCTCGCAGCCCGCGTTGAGGAAGGCCAGCTCGCGCAAGCGCTCCTCCAGGATGCTTGATTTGAATTCCACCGTCTCGAAGATTTCGGGGTCGGGCCAGAAGCGCACGAAGGTGCCGCGCTTTTTAACCTTGCCGGTGATCTCCATCGGCGTGGTCAGGTTCCCGCGCTCGCAGACCATGTGGTGGATCTGGTCGTCGCGGTACACCTCGACCTCGAAGCGCTCGGACAGCGCGTTGACCACGCTGGAGCCCACGCCGTGCAAGCCGCCGGAGACCTTGTACGCGCTGTGGCCGAACTTGCCGCCGGCGTGCAGCACGGTGTAGATGACTTCCAGCGCCGGGCGGCCTTCCTCGGCCATGATGTCCACCGGCACGCCGCGGCCGTTGTCCTCCACCGAGCAGCTGCCGTCCTTGTGCAGGCGCACGGTGATCTTGTCGGCGAACCCGCCCATCACCTCGTCGATGCTGTTGTCGACGACTTCGTAGACCAGGTGGTGCAGGCCCGTCTCGCTGGTCGAGCCGATGTACATCGCCGGGCGGATGCGCACGCCCTCCAAGCCTTTGAGAACCTGGATGTCTTCCCCGGTGTAGCTGCCGGAATCCTTCAGCGCACCATTGCCGTAGGTCTGTTCGGTATCCACTTGTTTGCCTTGATCATGAAAATAGCGTTCCACACCGGGAACGCACGCTGCCTCACCGCCGTGAGCAGACTTATTATTATAGCAGACGCAGGCGCGGCGAATCCGTTCACCCCGCCCGGGATTGAGGCTATAATCGAGTCAGTAAACCGCCGCGGCAGCATGCTGGCCGCCGGCAGGGCTAGGTCATGCTTAAGCGCCAAAAAGACATGCACGAGCAAACCGCAGCGCCGATGGTGCTGCCGACGGCGGAAGTCTTCGTGCGCGGCGCGCCGGTCTACATCCGTTTTACCGATTGGGCCAACCAGCAAAAAATGGTGCTGGCCGACTGCCTCGGCCTGCAAGGCAACTCAAATGTGTTGTCGCTGAGCTGGAACGAGGCCGCCGCGCAGGTGTCCGCGCCGCCGGCCCTCGGTGCGCGGGTACTGTGTTACACCATTGTCGCGGGCGTGCTGTACACGGTGTCCGGGCGCATCTCGGGCCAGGTTGAGGCCCAGCGGCTGCGCCTCGATTTGGCGGTGGACGGGAACTGCCAAGGCGTCAACTTGCGCCGCCATACGCGCTTCTCCGCCAGCGGCACGCTCACCCTGCGGCGCGCCGGCGCAACTGACGTGCCCCAGGAGTTTACCCCGTCCAGCCTGGATCTTTCCCCCGGCGGCATGGGGGTGGTGCTGCGGGACGGCGGCTGGCAGACCGGGGACAGCCTGGAGTTTGCACTGGCCTTCACCCCCGAGCAGCGGGACGGCGGTACGCTGGAGTTCTCCACCTTGGATCTGTCGGGCACGCTGGTGATCCGTAAGCGGACCGAACTGCCGGAGCCAGACCTAGTGCGGCTCGGCTGCGAGTTCACGCAAATCGCGGAACTTGACGAACGGCTGCTCAAGCTGCTGGTTTCCACGCACGGCGCGGCGCTGCGGAAGGGTTAGCCTAGTCGGTGATCGCCGCCATCTCGCGGCTGTAGGATTCGCTTTCCACCACTTCAGGCAACTGCTTGAGCGCGCCGCATTCGTCGAGATTCTGGCGCAAGCGCTGATGCACGCGCAGGCTCAGCCACTTTTGAATGTCGTCGAGGTGGTGCGGCGGATCGAAACTCATCGCCAGGGCGGCGCAGGCCACGCAATCGGAGCGGCTGCCGTTCTCGGCGAACAACGGCGTCCAGAGGTGGAACAGCCCGCGCTGCATCCCTTCGGGGAGGCGCCAGGCTTGCGCCACCTTGAAGGTCAGCGTGCGGGTGGTCACGCCGAAGTGGTTCGCCTCGAAATTGAGGCGCTGGGGCTCGTGCCCGGCGGCGAACAGGTGTTCAATTTCACTGGAAAAGCGCCGCGCCAGCAGGAACGTGCCCAGCCGGCCCAGCAGGCAGCGCGTCGCCACCTCCACCGCGTCGGGCAGCTTCAGCGCGCTGGCCCAGTTGTAGCCGATGACCGCGCCTTGGTCCGTGCTGCGCTGGATGTACATGATGAGATCGCGGGCCAGGCCGGGCAGCCGCGAGGCGGACAAATCGACTTGATAGCGCAGGATGGTGGAGCGCACCAGGTTGAAGCCAAGGTGCACCAAGGCTTGGCGCAAGGTCGTGACGGGCTCGCGCAGGGAGAAGGCGGCGGAATTGGCCCGGGCCAGCAGCCGCCCGGTCAGCACCGGGTCATGAGCGATCTTCTCCGCCAAACGCCTGGGGTCGTAGGTCATCAGGTTCAATTCGCCGCTGAGCAGCTCCAGCAACAAGGGCGGCGTGGGGAAATCTTCAATGTCCGCCAGCCACTGTTGCCGGATGTCCTCCGGCAGCATTTCCCAGGTCGGATCGGGGCCCACCAAGGGGTCGCGATCGAGCGACAGCAAACCTGATTCGGCCATAGGGAGATTATCGCCGCGAACTGCCAGGCGCGCAAGGCATCCAGCGCATGCTAATCCAGGCTTAACCTTATGCCTTAAGTCGCGGGCAAGACCGAAAAGCTGAAGTCGTGGCGGACGGCCTCATAGTCATTAGCGACAATGACATAACAGGTATAGATGCCTGGGTTGCCGGCAACGGCAGCCAGGGGATCGCCCTGGGCAACGTCGCCGGCGCGGCCACGATCGGCGGCTCCATCCTGTGCCGCAACGCCACAGGCCTGGAGCTTTCGACGGCCATCACCGCCACCGCCGAG
>CAYXMN010000036.1:0-8306 GCA_964465955.1 uncultured Planctomycetales bacterium | reverse complement strand
ATTCGGGCTGTTCGAACTGCCGGGATTGCAACCGCCGCCGAAATCCCAGAAGTACGAGGTAGCATCGCCGGATTCCAGGAAGATGCCGAAGATGGCCGTTGAGCTGGCTACGATGGTCGAGGGCCCGACATACTTGACTTCCAGCGGCAGCACCTGGATGGTGAAGTCCGTAGTGCTAACCTTGTTCTCGTCCTCGCCGGTGCAGCTGCCCTTAAGGATCAACTGGCACTCGTAGGGTTCGTCGCGGCCCACGGTAAGTTTAACCGTGGGCTTTTCCTCGAAGCTGATGTTCGGGTCCGCGCCGCCGCCGAACCGCCACTCATACTTCACGCCTGGGCTTCCGGCCGGGGTGCAGAACTTGGCTTCGAAGGTCACTTCCTCGCCGCTCTCGCCGGCCAGCGGCGCGATCGCTTCCACCAGCGGCGCATCGGAAGCATAGTCGCCGTCAAGCGCGCGCACCGTGCCACCGCAGCCTGCGCAAAGGAAGTACACCATGGCGAATGCCGCCAACATGCAGATATGTTTCAACATGGCAGCCCCACATCTCCTATCTATACATCTCAAATTTTGCCAGCGCCATTTCGGCGCGGCAACCCTCATGTATATCTTAAACCACTTCATGCCAGTTTAGCAAGTGGGGATGGTTATTAACCTTTCGGGGATAAACACCCGCTTGTCCGCCGCAGCCTCCGCAGGCAGGATGCCCGCCCCATCAACAATCCGCGCGCACATCCCGGCCAACGGCGTTACACCAGAATCTCGCTGAGCACATTTAAATCGCGCTGCATGTTGTTGAACACACGCAGGCCGGTATTTTCCTGCAGTTCGCGCACGCCCAGCGGCGAGCCGGAGCAGACGCCGCTGATCGCGTCCGGCGTCAGGCCGAATCGCTCCTTCAGCAGCTTCACCCCGCCGATCGCCCCCAGCGCGTCGTGCGCCGCGAACAACAGCCGGTGGATCCGCTCCGTCACTTCGGGCGCGGACAGCAGCATCGCGGTTTCGCGCTGGAGGATGCCGTCGGCGATCTCCACCACCCAGTAGTTGGCGGGGTTGTTGGCGTATTTCAGATCGAGTGTGTTGAAGATGTGGAGCAGCTCGTCGAGGCTGAGCAGGTAGGTGCTGGGATAGCCCAGGTGCGTGAAATCCGTGGCGGGCGACGCTCCGGCGTCCTCCATGTGCAAGATGTCTTTCAGGCTCGCCGTGCCGGTGACCTTGCTCGCGCGCACTTCATAACCCATCGCCTTGAGCGCCCAGCAGGCGGCGACGGCGGTCATGCTCTTGCCCGAGTTCATCGAGGTGCCAACGACCAGGATCAGTTTGGCGCGCTTGGGGCGCTTGACCTGGCTGCGCGGCTTGATCAGCGGGAAATCGCGCGTATTGAGCACCTTGCCCTGCTCGTCGCAGACATAACCCAGCACCTTGATCCGCGACGGGTCCTTCACCGCCGCGCTCTTGCACAACACCTTGCCGACCACGCCGGAGCGCGCGATAAGGTCCACCTCGCTGTGCAGCTCGTCGGGGACGACGCCCTCGTAATAATCCGGGGCGTAGCGGTTGCCGAACACGAACACGCCGCAGGTGCCGGCGGACGACATGTGGATGCGACCCTGCTTGTTCTCCAGCGAGGCGTGCTCGCCGATGCGCACCACGCGGCCATAGATCAGGTCGCCCACCGCGGGCCTTTTGTCGGTCAGCTCGCTGTAGCGGATGAGCTTGCGCGGCACGGCGAACGCCGCCGAGGGCAGGATATACCCCGGGGGGATCGTTTTCAGCCGCACCTGCTCGGCTGTCGTGGTTGCCGCCATGGCCCGCTCCTGTTTCCGCCTGATGAGGAACCTCGCGCCCGGTAGCCGTGCCCCAGCCGCCGCCGCCGTCCGCAGGCGTAATATAACCGCCCAGCCGCCCCTTGGCAAGTGCGCGCGGCAAATTAACCTAGACTATCCTCCTGAATTATGAACAGCGGGGCGGGAGCGCTCGTTATAATCCCTAGTATGACTAGGCGATGGCTGGGCCGTTGGATTGTACTGACGCTGGCGTGGGCTGGTTCAGCCTGGGCTGCGCCGACCGGGCTGTACTTCTCCGATAACTTTGAGAGCGGCGAGCATTACTTCTATGAAGGCACGCTCGACGACCGCGATTTTAGTTATGCCGCCGGCGAATACGAGATCAACACGCTGCGCGCCAATACCTACGGGCAAAGCATCCTCGTCGAGGACCTCGCCGATTACCGCCTGGAAGTGTCCGCCCGCCTGGACGAGACGGGCGACACCGACGGCGGCGGGCTGGGCCTCAGCTTCAACTACCGCGAGCGCGACACCGGCGCGGCGGACTTTCTGCTGCTGCTGGTGTACAACCGCGGCGCGTTCGCCGTGCTCCGTTATTACAACGGCCAGACCTCCACGCTGTATTCGCCGACCAAGACCGAGTTGTTCAGGCCCGGCGAGGAAGTGCTGATCACGGTTGACAACGACGGCGGGCGGATCAAGTGCTACCTCAACAACGCCGAGGTCGCCAGCGTGACGGAGCAGCAGCTCACCAGCGGCGGCGTGGGCGTGTTCGCCACGGCGCGCAGCCGCGCGCGTTTCGACGACTTCAAGGTTTACGCCGACCGGCCCGCGGTGTCGGGCGGCTTCACCGACAACTTCGAGGACGCCGAGCGCTTGTTCAAGGGCGAGTGGGGCGAGGTGGATTACACGTATGACGCCGGGCGCTATGTGATCGACACGAGCGCCACGGATTACATCGGCCTCAGCCCGTACCCGGACGAGGTGAAGAACTTCGAGCTCTCCGCCGATGTGGAGCTGCTCGCGGGCCAGGCCACCGGCGGCGTGGGATTGTACCTGCGCGACTTCGCGCAGCCCGACGGCGGTTTCAACCAGTACCGCTTCCTGATCAGCGGCGGCTGGTTCGCGGTGGAACAGAGCATCGACGACATGCCGCTGGCGCTGGCCACCTGGGCCGAGCACTCGGCGGTGCGGCCCGGCACGGCCAACCGGCTCAAGGTGCGCGCGCTGGACGGCGAGCTGACGTTTTACTTAAACGGCGTGGAAGTGTTCCGCTGCGCGGACGAGCACCCGCGGGCCGGGGCCTTCGGGCTGTACGCCTGCGCGCGCGTCAAGGCGGCGTTTGACAACGTGGAGTTTAAAGAGCTGTAGCGGTGAACCCCGCGGCCTGGCGGAGCGTCACTGCTGTCTGGCAGATTCGGGTAGAATAGAACAATCAAATGAACCGGAAGGCGGCGAGTATGCGCGTGATGCGGTGGCTTGGTTTGACGGCGGTGGTTTTAGCGCTGGCGGCGCTGGCGTCCTGTAACGGCGGATCCGGCCAGGCGCCGATTGTGATTGTTAACATCAACACCAACCCGGCCGCGGTGACGGCGGGTTCCACCGTGGAGCTGTCCGCCTCGATCAGCGCGCCGGGGCGCACCTTAAGCGAGCTCAGCCGCTACTGGACGGTGTCCGCCGGCGCGCTGACGGAAAGCCAGCCTGACTTCAGCCTGACCGAGCGCGGATCGAGCCAGACCGGCGACTTCGCCGACGACCTGCTCACCACCAACTCGAAGGTGTACTGGCAAGTGCCCGCCACCACGGGCCCGGTGACGATCACGCTGCAAGTCGAGGACGCTAATAAAACATCCACCGTCACCGTGGGCGCCAGCCCGGTGGCCTTAAGCGTGACCGACGGCGGCGAGGGCAGCAAGGTCTGCACCGTGCAAGTGTCAGGCGTGACCGGCCTGTACCAGGCCGCGTTCCGCATCAACTACTCCAGCGCTTGGACTCCCGTCAGCGCGGAGCCCGGCGACTTCCTCGGCGCGGCCGGCGACATCCTGTGGCTCGGCCTGACCAACCAGAACGGCTTCGTGCCGTGCGCGATCACCCGCAAGGGCAACGCGGCGGGGGTGGACGGCTCGGGCACGCTGGCCACGATCACGTTCCAGCCGGTGAGCGGCGCGTCGGCGGTCAGCGACACGGCGGAGCTGCCCTTCGAGGTGATCATGGTCCAGCTTAAAGACGCCCAGGGCGAACCGCTGAGCCAGTAGCCGGCGCGGCTGTTGATCCTTGCCTTAATCCTGCGCAAGCTGCGCACCGGCGCGCGGGCGGTTGTGTTACAATCGTTTCCGGTAGAGATGAGTGGCGGGCCTATGCAGGTGAAACTTGGTATCGTCGCTAGCCCGTGACATCTGGAAACTGAACGCGGCCCGCTCGGTCGAGGAGCTGACCGGCCATTACCGGCGCTTGTGCAAACTCTACCATCCCGACCTCCGCAGCCCCGATCAACGCGCGCAATCCGAGCGCCACATGCAGGCCGTCAACGAGGCCTACAGCCAGGCGCTGGAGCGGTTCAACATCCTGACCTACCGCAATCCGCGCCTCAACAACGGACGCGGGGCGATGTTCCACGAAGAGTTGTTCGACCCGCCCGCGCCGGCGGCGCCCCAGCCGCGCACCCCGGAAGAGCCGGGGCCGGTGCGCACCACCACCGCGCAGGAGGCGCGCCGGTCCGGCGCCAACGCGTATGCGATGGGCGAGGCCGCCCGGGCCTTGGGCCGCGCGCTGGCGTTGCTGAGCGACGCGCGCACCTTCAACAGCTTCAAGTCCGCCCGCAGCGAGGAGGAGCGCCAGGTCTACCGCAAGGCGCTGCCGCTGCTGCACGACGTGGCGCGGCGCTTTCCCAGCCTGCGCGAAGGCCGCGACGCCCTGTTTTACGCCGCCGTCTGCGAATGCAACCTGCGCTGCTTCGAATTCGCGCTGCATACCTTCGGCCAGTACCGCGAGCGCTACCGCGGCTGCCAGCGCGAAACGCTGCTGTATTTTTATTGCGGGATCTGCCGCCACCGGTTGGGGCAGTTTGCCAGCGCGACGGCGGAATATGCACGGTTCCTCAAGACCCAGCCCAGCGGGATGTTCAAGCACTTCCTGACGCTGGTGGAGGTGTTCCGCCAGGCGGCGCTGCGCGAGGAAACGCCGCCGGACCTGCCCTATGCCTGACGCACCCCCGCTCGCGGCCCGTTGGCGTGGGCGGACAGCGCTTCGGCCAAGTCGCGCAGACTGAGCGGTTTGCTCAGCACCGCTTTGACCAGCGTGTCCTGCACCAGCTCCGGCGCGATGCTCGCCGCGCAGCCCGACAGGATGATCACGGGCAGGCCGGGGGCGGCCAGCGCCAGCTCCCGCGCCAGTGCGGTGCCGCTCAGATGGGGCATGGTCTGGTTGGTCAACACGGCGCAAAAGCCAGCGGGGTTGCGGCGCACTTCCGCCAGCGCGTCGCGCGCGTCAGCGCAAGCCAGCGGGAGATAGCCCAGCCGGGCCACCATTTGCTCCAGCAGCTTAAGCACCGCTGTCTCATCGTCCACCACCAGCACGCGGCCTTGGCCGCAAGGCAGCGGCGCGTGCACGCTGGGCTGCGCCGGGGCGAGCGCCACAGCCACGGCCGGCAGGTACACCGCGAACTCCGTGCCTTGGCCCAGCTCGGTTTGCACGGTGATCGCCCCGCCCATGCTGTCCACGATGCCGCGGACCAGCGACAGGCCCATGCCGGTGCCCGCGCCCAGCGGTTTGGTGGTGTAGAACGGCTCGAAGATGCGCGGCAGCACCTCCGGCGGGATGCCCGTGCCCGTGTCGCTCACCGCGAGCAGGACATACTTACCCGGACACATCCCGGCGATGGCGCGCGCTTGCTGCTCGCCGACATCGGCCAGCATTAAACTGGCGGTCAGGAGGCCGCCGTGGGGCATGGCATGGGCGGCGTTGGTGCACAGGTTCATCACGACCTGGTGCAGCGCCGTCGGGTCGGCCACCACCACCGCGTCCTCCGCCGCCGGATCGATGAGCACCTCGAAGATCACGCTGCTGGGCAAGCCGGCGCGCATCAGCCGCAGGGCAGCCTGGATCTCGGGCGCGATTTCCAGCTCGCGCGCTTCCTGTTCCTCGCGGCGCGCGAACTGCAGGATCTGCTGGATCAACCCGGTGGCCCGGCGGCAGGCCTGCAACACTTCCTTCAAGCTGTCGCGGCTGTTGCTGGTTAGCGGCAGCTGATCGCGCACGATTTCCGTGAAGCCTTGGATCGCCATCAACATGTTGTTGAAATCGTGGGCGATGCCGCCGGCCAGCGCGCCGAGGTTTCGCAAGCGTTCATGCTGGCGCAGCCGCTGCTCGATCTGCCGCTGGCCAGTGACATCCTGGCAGTAGACCAGGCGGGCCGGGCCGTCCTCGAAGTCAATGTCGAAGCCGACAGTGCGCAGCCGGCAGGCGTCGCCGGACGCAGCACGCGGCGTGACGATGAACTCGCGTTCCTGGCCGCCGCGACTGCCGCACGGCGCCGGCTTCAGCGGTTCGATTTCCGTCGCTTCCAGCACTTCGCGGAGGTTTTTGCCGATGACACCTTGAGGCGAGGCCGCGCCGAGGAGCGCTGCCGCGCTTAAATTGGCGAACAGCAACCGGTTGCCGCGGTGGACGAGAATCGGATATGGCGAAAATTCCACCAGGTTGCGGTAATCGCGGTGGGTTTGCGCCGCCGCGCGCCGGGCGAGCTGGAGGTAACACAGCACGACGCCCAGCGCACCCAGCAGCCCCAAGATTGCGCCGGACACATAGCACCAGGGGGCGAACGCGCCGCTAGGCGGCTGCCAGGGGCACGATAGCTTGCAGAGGCCCAGCAAGCTGAACAGCGTTCCAGTAATGCGCGCCTCGGCCAGGGGCAGTTTGCGCGCTGTGAAAAACATCGAGCCCAGTAGGATGAAGATCACGCCGGTGATCACGTTCGCCGGGAGCGGCGACAACCACAAGGCCGGGCGCACATAGCTCGCCGCCGCCACCCCGGCCAAGCCCGCGCCGGCGGCGCACCACGCCCAGCGCGGCGTGCTCCGGCCCGCCAGCCGCAGCGCCGCGAATAGCAGGATCGCCGAACTGGCGACGGCGGCGGTTGCGTTAAGCACGAGCGCGCCATGGCTGGTGTTGCCGCTGAGCACATAGGCGCACAGGCCGGCGAAGTGCAAGGTGTAGAGCGCCCAGCCCCAGGTGAAGAGTTTCAGCGCGGGTTCCCGTGCGATCCAGGCGAGGTACGCATAAACGATGACTATGACTGCCGAGTTAGCCATCGAAGCCACCAACGCTGGCACAATCCAATGCATTCAGACCCCTTTTAGTTCAGAATGCTTATCCTCGCTACCGCTGGTTCGATCGTGTTTATCCCGCCTGGCCCCGCCGCCGCCATTCCGCCAAGTTGTCAATCCAAAACAATGTATGAAGTGAGATCGCAGGTCTCTCGTAACTTTTTAACTTCAACTTAATACTACCAGTTTTGCAAGACGTTCGCAGCTATAATCCTTCGCCGTGGCGATTTATCTGATCCGGCATGGCGAAAGCGTGGGTAATGTGGAGCAGTTCTTCCAGGGCCAGCGCGACATCGAACTCACGGCGGCGGGCCGGGCCCAGGCTAGCGCACTCGGCGCATGGCTCGGCTCGCGCGGGCTGAAATTTTCGCGCGTGTTCACGTCGCCGCTGCAACGCGCGCGGTTGACGGCGGAAGCGGTGTGCTCCGGCACAGGCTCGCCCACTCCGGAGCTGGAACCGGACATCATGGAGTACGGCGCAGGCGCGCTGGAGGGGCTGAAGGCCGGCGAGATTGACGAGCGCTTCCCGGATTATGCGGCGCGGGGCCTGGGCCAGCGCGGCGATTTCAGCGCTTACGGCGGCGAAAGCTATGACGACATGCAGGCGCGGCTGTCCCGCTTCATCCGGCGCATGCAGGATTTGCCGCGCGAGGCGGACTACGCGGCGGTGCTCCACGGCGGCTGCCTGTACCAACTGCTCAAGTTGTGGTGCGGCTGGCCCACCCCGCGCCACTTCTTCATCCGCCTGACCAACTGCTGCACGCTCAAGCTTGAGCTCCGCGAGGTGGATCACATCACCACCGCCGAGCTTAGGTGGTTCATCCCGCTGGAGCTGGCGGCGCCGCTCAAGCCTGTCCAGGAATACGTCGAGGCCTAGGGCGGCCCCGGCTGCCCGGCCGCCGGGGCGCGGGCTGCCGCCGCCGCGCAAAAAAAAGGGCGGAGCTTGGCTCCGCCCGATTGGTGCAGGTTGCAGGATGCACGGCATCCTGACACAAGGCTGTTACACTTTGAAGCGGCTCACTAGCGCGCTGAGTTCCTGAGCCAGGCTGGCCAGGCTGTTGGCGCTGGAGGCGATTTCCTCCATGCTCGCGTTCTGCTCCTGGGTGGCGCTGCTGATCTGCTCGGAGGAGGCGGCGTTGCTTTCCGCCACCGAGACCACCGTGTCCACGGCCGGTGGAACGGGCGTCGGAGCAGGCAC
>CAYXMN010000035.1:18640-19338 GCA_964465955.1 uncultured Planctomycetales bacterium | reverse complement strand
TGACAACGTGGCCGGGCTCGACAGCTCATGTATCGGCCCCGAGACGGTGTGGAATGCGAGCGGCCACGTGATCGCGTTCAACGACGCGCTGGTGGACGACAAGAACAGCAAGGAGCGCTTCCGCATCGACCAGCTCCAGTACCAGAGCCAGGAGGACGCCGAGGCCGCGGAAGTGTACGCGCTGGATTGGCTGGCTTCCGGTGGCGCGGGCGTCCCTGCCCATGATTCGGGTAGCGGCGCCGTCTCTGGCGCCGGATCCGGCGGCACAGGGGCCGCCGCTACCCCTGCTGAACTCGAAACTAACTTCTGGGACGGCTTGAAGGACAAGCTCGGCTACTACCCCAACAACCCGAACACCGGCAAGCCCAGCCGCTTCACCGTGCCGCGCCAGTTCAACCTGATGTTCAAGCAGCAAGTCGGCGCGACGGGCGAGGCGGGCCAGACAGGCTACCTGCGCGCGGAGACGTGCCAGCCCATCTTCGTGGACTTCAACTCCGTGCAGACCGCCAGCCGCCAGCGCCCGCCCTTTGGCATCGCGCAGATCGGCAAGGCGTTCCGCAACGAGATCAACCCGCGCAACTTCCTGTTCCGCGCGCGCGAGTTCACGCAAATGGAGCTGGAGTTCTTCATCCGCCCTGACGAGCTGCAAGCCAAGCTGCGCGAGCTGAACGCCGCGGAAGCGCCTACCGGCGGCAATC
>CAYXMN010000035.1:14305-18630 GCA_964465955.1 uncultured Planctomycetales bacterium | reverse complement strand
ACCCGCCAGCCTGGCCGCGACGATGGACTGGTACAATTACTGGCTCGCCGAACGCCAGCGTTACTACCGTGCGCTGGGCATGCCGGCGGAGATGCTGCGCGTGCATGACCACCCCGCCGAGAAGCTAGCGCACTATGCCAAGGCCGCCTGCGACCTGGAGTTCCAGTTCCCCTTCGGCTGGGGCGAGCTGGAAGGCGTGCACCACCGCGGGCAATACGACCTGATGCAGCACCAGGCCGCCAGCGGCAAGAAGTTCGATTACTTCGACGATGACGCTCTACAGCAGCTTACCGCGGGCGGCATGGGCAAGGACGAAGCGCGCGCGCTGGCCACTTACCTGCCGATGTGCATCGAGACTTCGGTCGGCCTCGATCGCACTTTCCTCGCGCTGCTGACGGCGGCCTACGCCGAGGACACGCAGGAGACCAAGCACGAGGGCAAGGACGAGGACATCCGCATCGTGCTGCGCCTGCACCCACGCCTGTCGCCGGTGAGCTGCGCTGTGTTCCCGCTCAGCAAGAAGCTCAGCGGCGAGGGCAGCCGGGCCTACGCGCTCTACCGCGAGCTGCTCGACGCCGGGCTCGCTGTCGAGTTCGATGACACGGGCAGCATCGGCAAACGCTACCGCCGCCAGGATGAGATCGGCACGCCGTGGTGCATCACCTACGACTTCGACAGCGAGACGGACAACGCGGTGACGATCCGCGATCGCGACTCGCTGGCGCAAGACCGCGTGCCGCTCGACGAAGTGGAGAGTGTGATTACGCAGCGCTTACGTCAAAGCTTGCAGTGGTAGCACGCAGCCTGGGTTAACCAGGCGCCTCACGCAACCGCACACCGTCAAGCTTCGCCGTAATGCCGGCCGCTATCGCGCTGCCGGCGGCGCCAACTCTGATCCATGAGCGCTGCTTCCACTTGTGATTTGGTGGCAAGCCCAAGGTCTTGCACAACCTGGCCAATCGGCTTATCTGAGTCGTGCTGCTTGCATAATGCTTCGTGCAATTGGCCGAGAGATAGAACCCCATGCGAAACTAGGATGTCGCCAAGCAAAGTAACCCGCTTATCCTTTTGCGTACCCATTTGCCGCTCCCAAGCTGTTTACTGCATTATAACGACAAATGATGGACCTGCAGGCAGGATGCGGCGTCAATTAGCCTGATTATTCCACTTGCTCCGTGGGTTTAGCCGGTCGCTCCCTTACGCGGAAAGTCTGGCTCTCACACAGCATCTGCGGTGCAGCCTTGGATGAGAAAATGCGGAACAGGAATTCGCCGGGCTGGGTAAGCAGGAAAATGCTACTTTCTTTCGTCTTGCCGTTGAGGAACTGGACATCTACCGCGGCTTCCAAATTGGCGGCTGCATCCTGAGCAGTACAGGAGGTCGGGATCATGCCAATCCAGGCATCCGAACCTTGAGGTTCCGCCATCTCCCAGTAAGCAATCATTGGGAAGCCGGTGATCTGGACGGGGGTATCGCGCAGTTTCTTTCCGGTGATGGTTACGTAAGGCGGCGTGAAAGCCAGCTCCTCATCCGGCAGCGATTCCTCAACGATCACCTCAGCCTCGGCCACCGCTAAAATCTCGCCTGTCTGCGCCGGGAACAAGCGCAGCGCGTACTTGCCCGGCTGGCGCGCGGTTAACTCGATGGTGCCGCTAGCACCGACCGGCAGTGTTACACGGTCCACAGCTTGGGTAATGTTGTCTTGCAGGGTTAAGCTAGTTACGGCGGACGGAACAAGCGCAATCCAGGCATCCCCGGTCGAGGCTTGAACTAGCTCATAACTAACCTTGAATGGTTGATTAATCGCGACTGTTCCTTGGACTGGCAGTACTATATTTGACGTTGGCGCGGCCGGAGACCCGTCTGTTGTCTCAGGCGCTGCCGCTCCAGCAGTGCTAACATCCTGGGCCGGGCTGGGTTGTGGGCTCGCGGTGGAGCTGTTGCCGGCGCTACCACCAGGCTTGGATTGGCCAGGGCAACCGGCCAGACAGGCCAAGGCCATCACGGATATAAAAATCACCAGAATTACATCGCGCACGATTCCCTCCTGAGTTGCCGCACTGTATTATAAGCATCAGACCAAAGAGATTCCACTCCCGCGTGGAATGTTCAACCCCAATTAGTCTTGACACCGTGGCGGCTCTGCCATATTCTAAGGTGTTTTAGGAGGAGCTAGGCCATGCCTATCGAGCTGACCGCGGAACTGCGCACGCAGTTCGGCAAAGAGAAGTGCAAGCACTTGCGTGAAGAGAACAAACTGCCAGGCAACATCTATGGCGGCGCGCTCAAGGAACCGCGCGCGATCCAGATGGATATGCTGGCTGTCGAGAAGCTGATTCTCGCCAATGGCAAGCACGGCGATTACACGCTGGTGCTGGAGGGCACCACTTATCCCGTTAAGATCCAGGAAATCCGCTACGAGCCGATCCTCAAACGGTTCCAGCATATCGATTTCGTGGTACGCGGCGATGAGTAATACGATTCCGGCTTCAGTGCAACAGGCAGCCAACCGCAGCCACCTCAACCGCATCTTCGAGCTGCTGGGGCAGTTGGGGGGCAAGGCTAGCCCGGCGGACAGCATTGAAGAAGATGCCTTCCGCGTGCGCGAGGGCTTTCAGAACTTCCGCCTGGAGCCAGTGGAGAAAGTCGCGCCTGAAATCGACTTCACCAAGCCGCCGCGCCCAGATAACGTGGAGCTGGTGTACTTCGCGCGCATGATGCAGCGGACGCAGCTTATCGGCCACTTTGTCCATCAAGGCGGGGAAGTCCCGGTGCACTACGCCATCACAGGAGCCATTGTGCTCAAACGTGAGAACAAGCGGTTCCATGTTTGGTGCGAGCCCGAGCTGAGGCGCAACCTGTTGCTGCCGTTTTCCTTCGTCAAGGATCCATCCATGCTCAAGGAATTCGCCGACGAGCAGGAGTTCCATCTTGTCGACACCGGCAACGATCGCCCGGAATATACGCAGCATCGCATCGCCGCCGTGCGCACCGCGCGCGCGATCACGATGCAGATGCGCACCCGGCTGTACAACCGCTGGCGCCAGCAGGAAGGCGCGGATCAATCAAAGTACATCTTGATTAGCGGCATGGTTTCGGATGTTCCGAATGCGGATCTCTCGCCCAACTTCGTGGCGACCGCCCGGCGCGTGTATGTACCGTGGCAGAACGCCGAGATCCTGGAACCGCAGCTGCTAACCCCGCCGTATCATCGCGGCGCATTACTCAAATCGGTAAACACGGTTGGCAATGACCCGATGCCGAAGTACACCTGGTACGTCCGCATGCGGGGCAGCGCGAAGGCGGACCCGGAGTTCGGCCTGCTGCGGTGCACCTGTGTCGCGAAGGACGACACCGAGGCTGTGGAGCGGGTGAATGCCCTGACGATGCGCTTGCTTGACGAGCGGCTGCCGGTCACCTTCCCCGCAGAAACCTGGGACCGGCTGATTTTCCCGCTCAAGCTGTGCCGGGATTATCTGGACAGCTTGGTGCCGTCACAGAACACGATCAAGAGCTATTTCGCCCGCAGCTAGCCCAGGATGCAGCTGGATGGGGAGTGAACCTTAACCTTTGGGACGCAACGAGCCAGGAGGCTGGAAGATGGATCTAAATGGCCAGGTAGCAAACTGCAAGTACCCGCAGTACGCCAACACAGAGTATGGCGCAATCGGCAAAGCCGCCAGCACGCGTGACTACCCGAACACCGCGCAATACTTCAACTTCTGGATTAGCGCCGGTGAGCAAAGCGTGGAGCTGGGTAATATCGTCGCCGCGCTGACGGATGACGGCCACCTGACCTTTGGCACCGTGGTCGAACTGCGCAGCATTATGGACATTGATAATTTCTTGTCCGATTTCATCAGCCACGACTTTGGCGATCCGCAGGTCCATCCGCCCAGCGACTTGGCGGAGATCATGATCGCCAAAATAAATGTTATCCGCTCAACCCACGAACGCATCCGTCCGATTGGCCGCGCCGTGGTGTATTACGCCACCCCGGCAGGCGTGGCGTGGGCGCTGGGCATGGGCGACTATGTCTCGGAGGGCCGCGGCGTTCCCATCGGTGTGATGGAGAACGGCGACGGCAGCTTGGTGCCGATCTTCCTCGACGATGAATTCCTCACCGGCCCGGAAGGCAGCCACATGAACATGTCCGGTATTTCCGGTTTGGCTACCAAGACGAGCCTCGTCGAATTCCTGCTCAAGAGCATCCTGGAAAAGATGATCAAGACCGAGAAGCGTAAAATCGCCGCGGTCTTCTTCAATGTTAAGGGTAAGGACTTGCTCTACCTCGACAAGCCGAACCCGCAATATGACAAAGACGA
>CAYXMN010000035.1:13105-14295 GCA_964465955.1 uncultured Planctomycetales bacterium | reverse complement strand
CATACTCCTACCCCGCCGACAGAGACGATCCTTACACAAATAAGTGCCGCCGGATGTACGACGTGCTCAACATCGAAATGACGCCGTTCGAAAACGTCCGCGTCTTCGCGCCTTACGACCGCAAGTTCGAGGGCCACACCAAGAGCTTCCGCCGCGACGGTAAGGTTGAGCACTTTATCTGGGAACTCACCGAAATCGTGGAAGACATTCCGACGCTGTTCGATCATGAGACCTGGGATGAGTCGGTTGACGCGGTTTACGTTGATGTGAAAGACCAGATCGAACGCCAGCCGATTTCAAGCTACGACCAGCTCATCGCGTGGCTAAACGAGGAGCGCCGCGTCGTCAGTCAAGCGCACATCACCCACTGGCGCGGCCATGAGAAGGAAGACTTCTATAAAACTGCCAAAAACTTAGATGCACTGGCCGGTCTGTACGACGGTTTGATTTGCACCGGCGGCGTTGACCCGGTGGATATCCCGCTGGCCGACTTGTATAACGGCAGCATCTTCGTCCTCGACATCCAAAGCCTCAACGACCGCGGCCAGGCGATGGTCTTTAACAAGATTCTCACCCGCGTGTATGCGATGCTGCTAGATAAGAACGTGGCACGTGACTTCGACAGCGTGGTGTTCTTCATCGACGAGCTTAACAAGTTCGCCCCAGCGGATCGCACAATGCGCGCGCCGATTAAACAATCGCTGATCGAAATCTGCGCCCGCGGACGTTCCATTGGTGTATCCCTATTCGGTGTCGAGCAGTTCATGAGCCAGATCGACCGCCAGGTGGTGGATAACTCGTCCACCATCATCTACGGCCGCACCGGCCCCGCCGAACTGATGACGGAGAACTACAGCTGGCTTGATCCCGATATGCGCGACCGCCTGACCACCGTTCCGCGCGGAACCTTCCTGCTCAAGCATGCGAAGTTCGTGCAACCGGTCTGGTGTAAGTTCCCGTTCCCGACCTGTGTGCCAGGCGACCAATTCGAGGAAGAGGATATCGTCCGCGACAAGGAAGTTGTCAGCGCTTTCGCGTTCCGCCGCGATATCTAATTACAGCAAACGACAAGCTGAAACGACATGGGCCGGGAGCATTTCCCGGCCCGTCTTTTTATCTCACGTCTGCTGTGGCCTGATGACTTGCGCCGCACGTGATTACTCGCCGCTCCGAGTGTTGCGAGCACAGCT
>CAYXMN010000035.1:11004-13095 GCA_964465955.1 uncultured Planctomycetales bacterium | reverse complement strand
ACATCCCCATCGACGCCCGCCGAGTGCGGTGGGTGAACTTGGCATTGTTGCTCTTGATCGCTTCCGCCGTTCCGTCGCTGTTGGGCCAAGAGGCATAGCGAATTCGAAGTCGACGAATTCGTTCGCCTCAAGAGCGGCTATCGCAAACTGGGCTGCGCCCGGTTCCGTTAGGCTGGTTGTTGATCACGGCGTGGATCATCTCGCCGGGGAAGCTTAGAGTTGGCTTCTCAATCATCAATCATTTGTGGTAAACACCTTTCAGAATCGCTTTCAAAATCCGATGCCAACGTGTGCCGCTGGATAATCTACGTGACAATTAATAGGAGTTTTGTTACTGCACGCATATCCCACCGACAAAGCCCCTCAGAAGTCCATCCCTGCTGCAAATCAAATCCAGTTTAGACGCTCCTACAATGGTAAAACTGCAGGTATGCTAAATGAACCATTACATTACGAATAAAGAGCAGTGATCCAGATGTGATGATTAGCATTCTAATGTCGGAGAGTGCGCGATGCCACGATACCGGCGAGTGAATGCATGGGTCGTAGCACTACTAGTGATCACGGCTTCTTGGGTTGTAAGTGCACTGGTTGATAGCATGCTGCCCACAAGCCGGAGCTTCACGCAAAGCTTGCTATTCCAAATACCTGTGACGGAAACAAACTTCCGTATCACAGCCTGGCTGGCGATCCTCGCTTTCACTGCATGGCATCAGCTATGGTTGAGGCAGGCCTTCAAGCCAGGCTCGAAACCGACATCCGCGCTGCTCGGTGAGTTGTACCAGCACGCCCCTGTAGCACTGTACCGGTCTTCATCAGATGGATTGAAGCTCATTATCGCTAACGATGCTGCAGCCAGCCTGCTGGCATACCCGGATGTCGCCACGATGCTACGCGAATGCCAGCCCAAGACCCTATACACGGATCCTCAAGTGCGTGATGACATGCTGACTCAGTTATACAGCACAGGCCGTTGCGATGGGCTGCATTTGAAGTTAAACCGCCGCGATGGAGTGACAATCTGGGTCAGCATGACGGCAATTCTGCGTACTGAACTGGATGTGATCGATGGCAGCATGGCAGAGATTACCGCCGAGCAGACATTCCTCACGCAGTTGCATCATAGCGAGCAGTTGCACCGCGCGATAGTTACAGGCTCGCCTCTCGGAATCTCAGTGCGGGATCGCACCGGACGCTTGCTCATGTGCAACGAAGCATGGGTGAACATCTGGGCCTTACCGCCGGATGAAGTTCGCGGAGATATGCAGCGGCGGCGTGAAAAACTGATGTTTGATCAACGCGAGAACTACCTCGGCCAGCGTTCCGCTGAGGTGCTGGACGTCTATCAACGCGGGGGGACAGCCTTCATCCCGGAGTGTCAAACCTCGCAGCAGCGACCAGGCATGGCGGCTTGGGTATCACAACACTTCTATGCCATTCTGGATGATCAAGGCGAAGTGGACCGGGTGGTCATTGTGACCGAGGATATTTCATCCCGTAAACAAGCGGAGCTGGAACGCAATGAGCTTTACGAAGCTTTGCAGCAACAGCTACAGCATGTCCACACTCTTTCCGGGCTGTTACCGATCTGCTCTGGCTGCCATAAAATCCGTGATGATAGCGGGTACTGGCACCGCGTCGACATGTATTTGCGCAAGCATTCCTCACTGGAATTCACCCACGGGCTGTGTCCAGAATGCGCCAGCCGCTTGTATCCAGGCTTGGTGGATGTGGAGGAGCCTCCCGACCAGCCGGACAATACATAAACTGCGCTGTAGGAGGGGTAAGATCACCCGATGCACAAGAAACGCGTACTAGCCGCAATGTCTGGCGGCGTGGACAGCTCGGTCGCGGCCCTGCTGCTCCAGCGCGCGGGTTACGAGGTGGTTGGCATGACCGCCAACCTCTTTGGCGACGCTTCACCCGCCGGGCCCTGTTGCGGACGAGAAGGCGCATGCAGCGCCGGCGCAGTGTGCCAGGTGCTGGGCATCGAGCATCACTGGATCGATATGAGCGAAGCCTTCGAGCACCAGGTGATCCAGCGTTTCGCCAGGGAGTACCAGGCTGGCCGCACGCCCAATCCGTGCAGCG
>CAYXMN010000035.1:0-10994 GCA_964465955.1 uncultured Planctomycetales bacterium | reverse complement strand
CCTTAAATTCGACACCTTTTTTAAACATGCGGATGAACTGGGTTGTGAGTTGCTCGCCACCGGCCATCATGCGCGCATCAAGGACGGCCTGCTGACAACCGCGGTGGATTCTGGCAAGGACCAAAGCTATTTCCTTGCCTGCATTCCGCCGGAACGGCTCGCCCGCATCAGCTTTCCCGTCGGTAACTACACGAAACAGGAAGTGCGGCGGTTAGCAGCGGAGGCCGGGCTGCCCACGGCCTATCGGGACGAGAGCCAAGATATCTGCTTCATGCCACGCGGCACAGGTCTGGCGGCACTGCTGGAATGGCACACCGGACGCGCGCCCCAATCAGGTGAGATCATCACCGAAGACGGCACGGTGCTGGGACGGCATCCCGGCATTGAGCATTTCACCATCGGCCAGCGCCGGGGCCTGCGCTTAGGCGGCGGCTCTGAGGGTTTAGTTGTCCACCGGTTGGATCCTGATACCGCGCAGGTTGTGGTTGCTCAACGTGAGTCCCATCCTGTCATAGCGATCGAATTGGGGCAGTTTACAAACCTGGCGCCAGATGGCTGGAAACCGGGACAATCGGTGCAGGTGCGGTCGCGATACCGGCAAGCACTTTGGACTGCGAAAATTGAAAAAACTGGAAATACGTTTCACGTCTTCCCTGAATCAGAGCAGTTCGGAATCGCCTCAGGCCAGTGGCTCGTGGGATATCTGCATGAAACGGTGCTCTTCGGGGGAATCATCGAAAATCTGCGAACAAAACCATAAATTAGCAGTCCTATATTTCAGAACACCCGTAATATCTTCATCCAAAACTGCGTCTATATCAGCGAACGTGATATTTGGCTCAGTAGTTCTTAACAAGACCTGAATATCATCGATATCGAGTTGCAGGAGGATGAGGTGCTGTTTAGTAAATCGACTTTTGGGATGGCCCTCATTTTAATATTAGCGGTTCCGCTGGCTGCGCATGCAGTCAATTCGGAAAACACCCAGCAAGCAGATCTGGAGCGTATGAAGTCTAAGTATGCCGCCTCGGCCAACACCTTTATCCCGCAACTGATGCAGGAGGGTGAAGTCCCGGGGATGCAAATCGCTGTGGTGCAAAACGGTGAGATTTTCTACGAAGGCGCTTTTGGTGTCGCCAACGCAGATACAGAGCAGCGGGTTGATGAGAACACTGTCTTTGCTGCCGCATCCCTTGGCAAACCAGTATTCGCATACGCGGTGATGCACTATGCTAACCGCGGCGGTTTCAACCTTGACCAGCCACTGGCGGATATTCTGCCCTACGAACCCGTGGAAAACGATCCCCGCTTCGAGCAGGTTACAGCCCGGATGATCTTGGCCCACGACAGCGGTTTACCGCATTCATGCAGTCCTGGCAGCCTACTGATGTCGGAACCCACCAAGGAATTCCATTATTCACCGGCGGGGTATGACTACTTGCAGCAAGTCATCTCCAAGCTTACAGGCTTGACACTCAACGAGTTCGTAGCGCGGGAAGTTTTCGCTCCACTTGGGATGGAGCGTAGCGCGTTCTTCTTCCGTGAGGATTTCATCGGCAACAGCGTTTACGGCCATAGCATCAAAGGTCCGGCCAAACACATCTCGTTCATGTCCGAAATGCGGCAGAGCGCGGCGAGTTCCTTGCTTACCACCGCCCATGACTACGCGAAGTTCCTGCTGGCGATGCTTGAGCCTTCGCCGGACTGCCGTAAGTTCGTGAATGAAATGCTGACGCCGCAGATCCAAGTGCAAGAAGACCTGGAGGGCAAGCCGGTCAACAACCTGTACTGGGGCGTCGGCTGGGGGATCGAGCTGAGCCAGCAGGGTAAAGCGTTCTGGCATTGGGGTGACCTCGGCATGTTCAAGAACTACACCGTGAGTATCCCCAGCCGGAAGTATGCCTTGGTTTATCTGACGAACGGCGATTCCGGTCTGGCGATTGGCCGCAGGCTGACCAATGTGCTGAATGCGGGAGATGCCAATCCGTTCGACATGCTCGGTATCGAGGATTTCGACGCACCGGGTTGGAAAATCACGCGCCAGCAGCAGCGCAGCTATCTCAATGGCGACGTCTCATCCGGTCAAGGCATGTATTACTAAGCGTTGCATCAGGTTCAACCGGTTCAGGCAGGTTGGCGCTGGAAGCGGCTGGCGACAAATCTGACCAGCCAGGCAACCAGTAGCGCGAGCGCTCCCCAAATCAAACCGTTAGCCAGGCCTAGGCCAAGGCCGAGGCCGACGCGTTCCAGCGTCAGCGCTAACGGCGTGTGCAGGTGGCAGAAGGTGTTGAGGATGCTCACCTGGCCCAGCACGCCGCCTAGCACAAGGAGCAGGCTCAGACGATTGCGCCAGGGCATGCTGAGGAAAAACAGGACAAGCAACGGATGCCCGAGCAGTTCTTTGGTGCGGGGACGCACGACGAACAGCTGCTCTAATCCTTGCCTGAACCATGCCTCCAAGCTCAACGCGTCAAGCGGCGAGTCATTACCTGAGCGCAGGAGCACAATCCCCACCGCCCCCAGCGCGATGAAAATGAACGCCACGTCGCCATAGCGGATCGGCGCTTGCCAGAGCGTGGTGAAACGCCGCCAGTAGCCAGTCAGCGTCCGGGTTGCAGGATTGTAAGCGTCTTGCAGCGTTTCAGCCTGCCAGGCGTAGGCTGCCAGCAGCAACAATGGCAGAGCCAGGGCTACCGTCACGCCGCGGAACTGGACTGTCTTCAGCATGGCATCCACGTCCCACATGCCGTTGTGGATGATCAATCCACCGGCGGCCGTCACCGCGGACGCGAGTATTAAAGCGCCAAGGGCGATGAATAGCCGCCGCGGGCAGCCGGGCTGGCAGGCCAGGCGCAAGGTGAGGCGTTGATAAGCCAGCAGCGCCAGCCAAAAGCCAAGCAGCGGGAACACGAGCGCCGCGGCGAACAGCGCGAGCTCTAACACCTGCGGGAGCACAGCCGCGGCCAGGGCGGCCACACCGGTCGCCGCGAGCAGCGCAGTCCAGAACCAGCGCGATGCATTAGGGAACCACAGCACAAGAAGCAACCCGAGCGCCGCCCCGACCGCGAGCACGAGCATCGGCCGTGCCTGTTTGAGCCAGGCAGGGGCCGGCCGTGGCGAGCTGGGCGGTCCGCCGACGTAGTCGATCTTTTGCATCACCTTGAAGCCAGCTTCGTGCAACTCCGCTGTTAAGCCGGAGAAATAACGCTGATTCACCGCAAGCAGATGTGAGCGGTAGCCGGCCACATTCGTGCCGCCGTCCTCCGCCAGGGCTGTGCCTTGGATCAACGGCCTGATATATAGGCAACGAATACTGCGCTCCCGCACGGCCCGGATTAACCGGCTGATTGCACCTTCAACCGAGTATTTTTCAAGCTCCTCCGGCGGGATGCTGTGGACGCGCAGCACGTTTGGCAGCATCTTGGCGGCCAGCGCGCCGCCGCCGTCTTGTTCGTCGAATTCAACCCAGCCGAAGTATTGCTGGCGCTCGTTCAACAGCGCTGCCACCTGGTCAAGCGTATTGGGATACCCCAAGACCTGCGGCCCTTGGAACAACACGAAGTCCTGTCCTTGGCAGAAATCGAGTGTGCGCTCCAAGCCGGTTTTACCCAAGTATTCTGTGCCGCCTGGTCTGAGCACCGGCTCATGCCCCGCCTCCCGGCAAGCATCAATCACATCTTGGCGCCAGGCGACGGGCAGCAACATCAAATCATCACCAGGCACCGGGGGAAGCTGAAACACAAGCTTGCCTGAAGTTTGCTTGCTGCGTTCCAACCAGTAGCCATGCCGCTGCGCGCCTTGATACACATCCCGCTCAAAGCGTTCGTCGCACACCTCATAAGCCGGCCCGCCGGTGGAAACTTGCGCGGGGCGGATAATCCCCTGCTCCAACAATGAATGGACTGTCTCTTCACCATAACAAATCCGCACGCCCGGCAGCGATTTAAGTAACTCCCAGAGATCAGGCCGGTCGATACCCATCGACGGCAGGGCCTCGCTGGTGATCGATGGCAGTTCCAGCATCCCCTGCCAGTCAACCAGCACCAGCACAGCGTTGTATTCAGTATCGGTCAGGATCCGCCGCGCACTGCCAACTCCCGCCACTACCAGTCCCAGGAGCAAGAACACCACTACCACCCATCCCTGGCGCTGCGTCATTTCCATTCACCTCGCAACAGCATTGCAGCAGGCGTCTCGAAATTGAGAAACACCTCATGGGTGCCGGCGTTGATGTAATGATGGCCGGGGAGTAACTGCGCAGTGCCGCAACGCTCGCCGGTGGTGAGATCAAGCAAGTCATCGCGCAGGTTGTCTAGTCCGCGAACCGCCAGAGGCCCTTGCAGGACATCGGCGGGCACGAGTTCCGCGCCGATGCCAAGCCGCAGGCTCGCGCCGCTTGGCAGCTCCTGGCGTGTGAACTGCGCGTAGCGCTGGACATAGCTTAACGTCGCCAGCGGATCATCCTTGCTGCCGGGATCCGCCGCCAGGATCAGCGCTAATCCCAGCAATGCCGTGCCAGCAAGCAGCAGGCCCGCAAGCCGGCGCGGTACACGCACCTTGATTTCCAGCATCGAATTACCCATGCCCATTACCTGTATGTTGTGAATTCTCCTGCGCGCCGTCAACCGGTGAAGCTGAATCGCTGCCGCCTGCACCATCACCTGCCTGCCGGTCAGGCCCAGCAGCCGGCTCCTGGTCGATGAATAACTGCACAAGCTCATCCAGCTTCGGCAATTTAAGGCGCTGGCCGGCAGTGGATGGCGACTCGCCGTTGTGATCCTCAGCCTGCGCTTGGTCATCTTGGAAGCGATCCGCCAGGCTGCGCGTCCGTGCACTCACCAGCACTGCACCATCAATGTGCTTGATTTCGTCGATTTCAACATCCATCTTGAACTGGCTTAGATCAATCTCCGGCGCTAACGCCGCCAGTGCTGTTTGCAGATCGCCGCTGGGCAGTTCCATGCCGCTCAAGGCGAACTTCCCGAGCTGCAGTTTCACGCGCTGCCCGTCAACCGCCTTGAATTTCCCGGATACCGCCACCGGCACCTGGGCCAGTTTGAGATCCGCCGTGCCTCGCAACGACACACCGTCCCCTGTGACGTCCACCGCGGCACCGGTTAACCCTTGGCTGCGCAGCTGGTCCGCCCACAGCTCCTGTAAAGCAGTTTCAGGAATACCGAATGTAATCTCACCGTGAGTCACCTGATCCAGCACCGCAGCGCGCGACGCCAGCGTCTTGACCATGTCAAAATCCACACCCTCCGCCAGTAAGCGCAAATCCGTCGCGACGAGGGAGCCGAGTTTGCTCTCCGGGCTTTCGATATACACGCGCTGTACCTGTCCCTCCAGAGTATCCAGCAAACTGCCTCGCTCAACAAGTACGGTGCAGGAGGGTGGCAGCAGGTAGGCCCGGCGCAGCGAATCTTCCAACATCACATCCAGCCGCGGCAGCGCGAGCCAGTACAATGCGCCAAACGCGATGGCCAACAAAACGCCCAGGCCGCAGCCCCATCCTGCCAGCGTGCTTCCGCAACCGCGCACTAGTTCACCTCAACCCGCCAGTCATAGATATCCGCCGCATCAGCGGACGGGCTATTGGCATTAGCCAGCGGGGTGTTTTGCTCATCGTTGTAATGGCCCACCGTCATCTCGACATTCACCGGATGGGTCAACACATCTAACACCTCGCCCAAGCGATCTGGATTGGAATCATAATAGATTCCATGCGTCGCGGTCATGAAGGTCACATTGAATCCGTCTACTTGTTCCGGCGGTAGGCGGGCGAGATCGTAGAACACAGCCGGATCAATCGTGATATCGAAAGTATTTGCAGCAACCGAATAGCTGCGCACCCAGTCTTGGCCGCCGAACAACTCCGGCAGCGTGTCGGTCCAATAGACATCCGCCGAGGTGTAATTCGTGTGGCCCAAGCCGTAGAGGATACAGATGCTGTCACCATTTGTACCTGAACCACTGTTTGGAATCAGCAAGTCTTGCTTGCCATCCCCGTTTAAATCTGCCGTGATGATCTTGCTCGGAGCGTTGCCGGTCAAATAGTCAATCAGGTATTCGTCCCAAGCAAAGCTAACTTCCAGCGTCTCAGTATCCACCTCGCGCTTACCCCGGACAATATAGAGCGAGCTGCCAGTGCTGGCGTCCGGGTCACCGTTCAGCACGACCGCATCAGGGATGCGACCTGATTCACTGGCGCTGTCGTTGCTGGCATCAAACGCCGCGACGTAATTGGCAGGAGTCGGCATTGTCAGCGAGGAATTCAATGTGAAGTTTTGGCTTCCATCGTTGAGATAGAGCGCCACCTTTCCTACGCCTTCGCTCGTGTTGTAGCCCACCAGCAGGCTCGTCTTCGCTGCAAGAAATTCAGCAGCGGCAACAGAGGTCACGGTTCCCCCGTCAACATTAATCACATCGTCGGCGCTGAAGACTCCCTCTTCAGTGGAAGTGAAAACAGCGATGCTGCCCGAACCGCCGGCAGGCCCGGACTGAGCCACCAGCAACTCAAGCCCGCCGCTGTTCAGTTGGGTTGTGACGACTTGCACCGCGCTGGCCTCCACCGGGAACGCAGCCGATTCAGTGTATGCGCCTTCCCCGTCACCGAGGTAGATGCGTAGCGTCACCGCCTGCGTTGTCGCGTTGCGGGTCAGCAGCGCCCAGTCTTCACCGAACTGGAAATCGAAGTTGCCACGCGCGGCATAAAACGGCGTATCGGTCACCGGAGTATTGGACAGCAGGGGGTATACGCCGGCGGATTCAAAGCCCAGCACACGGATTACCGCGGGATTATCACCGCGTCCGGCATACACAATACTGATATCACTCGTGCCGTCACCGGTATGATCGCTGTAATCCAACGCGATGGGTTGCGGTCCGGCATCGAAATTCACTGCGTGTTCGAAGTAAATCGGATCGAGATAATCCGGTGCGATGCCTTCAATAAGCTGGACCACATCATCATCCGCGCAGGCCACCAACAGGTCGTTGACAGCATCATCGGTGATCAGCGCTGGAACAATATCCACCGGGCGGCCTGCCGTCGGCAGGATCGTTGGTATCCGCGGGCGCTGCAGTGTAACAAGTTGGTCGCCATTGACGGTATCGCGGTGATAGGCGATGTACATTTCCCAATTCGCCCCACGATTCTCGCCTCCGACTTCGTCAACCGGCGCGGTTGTTGTGTCCTCGCTCGGCGCCGCACTGTAGTTGAACACCATGTAATACCAGTAATCGGAGGAGAAAGTACCCCGAGTGCGAAAAGCGATACGCACTTCTTCGGGATACGGTTCCTCGTCTGAATCAAGGTTTACATCGCGTGCACAAGTTACCAGCACGATGGTGGCCAGTGTTATCCACAAAATATGCACAAATCGAGGCATAGCATTATTATATAGACGGTGTACGGGCATAGCAGTAGAACGCGTGCAAATACCCCGATGTTCATGGAAACTGGACTGATCCAACCTTTCGCAAGCGCAGCCGCGGGTTTCTCGCGATATCTACGCGATGTGCGCGGGCGGAGCTTAGCTACCGCCCAGGCCTATACGCGCGACGTGGAAGCATATCTGGCATTTCTCCAGCGCGCGGGACGAGACTTGAGCGACGGGCTATCGAGCGTTCAAGCCGGGCTGTACCTAATGGAGCGCATGGCGCCGGCGCGCACCGGCGGCGATGCCCTGCCCCAGATTACACCACGCAGCGCAGCCCGCGCCATCAGCGCGCTGAAAGCGTTCGCGGCATACCTAGTATTTGACGGCGAGTTGGAAGCGAACCCACTGGAGCATCTGCAGCCACCGAAGTATGGCGTGAAACTACCGGTGTATTACACCGTCGAAGAGATGCAGCGGCTGATGTCCGCCTGTGATGGGCAGGATAACGTCAAAGGATGGCGTGATGCGGCAGTCCTCCACGTGCTCTATGGCGGAGGTCTGCGCGTCAGCGAATGCGCGGGCCTTGACCTGGGCAGTATAAATCTCGCGGAAGGCTGGGCTAATGTGCTGGGCAAAGGCGGCAAGCAGCGCGTCGTCCCGTTGGGCCGGCGCGTGGTTGTGCGCGTTCAGCGCTGGCTGGAGCGAGGGCGCCCGGCATGGGCGGGGCCGGCAAGCGGGCCAGCTCTTTTTATAGGCCGTCAAGGCAAGCGCATCGCCCGGCGCGTGATCCAGCACCTGCTCGATCGCCTCGCCCTTGAAGCAGGCATGCTGAAACCCGTCTCACCGCACAAACTGCGGCATGCCTGCGCGACGCACCTGCTGGAAGGCGGCGCGGATGTGCGTATCGTGCAAGAACTCCTCGGGCATGAGAAGCTGGGGACGACTCAGGTGTACACCCAGGTCACGCGGACGCATTTGCGTGATGTATACCTGCAAGCCCACCCGCGGGCCAAGCTGCCGCCGGGCGAGGAGTAGTGGAACTACACCTTCGTCAGCGCAACCGGCTGTTCCACCGCTCCACGCGCCATGCTGATCTCAAAGGCTGCCTGTGCCAATTCGCGATCGATGTTTTGGTTGATGCGGTTGTGCAGTAAGCTTAAGCATGGCCCCAGGCAGGCTGGCGGGGTGCTCGATTGCAGGGCGAACCAGGCGGCGCGATCGTAAGCGCTGATTAATGCGACTCGCTTGAGTTCGTTGAGACGTACTTTAGTGATCACCTGGAGCGGGCCGTCCTTGGCCGGCTTGAAGCTCTCGCTGGCCTGCTTAAGCGCTTCATCCTCGCTCAGCCCCGTGTCCAGCAGCTCCTTGGCCCACAACGCCGCGTATTCGTATTCCGCCAGCGCTTGCGCCGCTTGGCACGTACCGCGTCCCTGGTACAGCAGCCTGGCCAGCGTCCGCACCGCGCCGCACCACTCCGGGCTGCGCGCCAGCAGCAGCGCCTCAGCATAGCGCCCCGCGCAGAGCAGCGCGGCTTCACTGCGCTGCGCGGCGGCGACATCTGGCGCGTCTTGCTCCAGGTAGGCTTCGATGGCTGGCTTGGGTTCCGGCAGCAGGTTGAACTTCTGCCCGCGGCTGTGGATGGTGGGCAACAAGCGGTATGGTTTATCCGTGACCAGGATGAACGCAGTCTGCTCCGGAGCTTCCTCAAAGATCTTGAGGAGCTGGTTGCCGGTCTCCTCGTTGAGCGCGTGCGCTTCATCAATGAGGAATAGCCGGTGGCTTAAGTGAATCGGGTGCAGCAGCGCGGAGCGGAATCCCTGGTGCTCCTCGCGAATTTGCTCAACCTTGATATCCTGCGACTTGGGCCGGACGGTGACGTACTCCGGTTGATCGCCGGTGACGATACTGCGGCAGGCGTAGCATTCGCCGCAAAACCACAACCGCGGATGAGCTTTGTTGGCTTCACAGGCCAGCGCACGCGCAATGATGGTCGCCAGCGTGGTCTTGCCCAAGCCGCGCTCGCCGAGCAGCAACAAGGTGCCGCCCAGCCGTCCGGCAGCGAGATAACGCTCCAGCAGTTGTTTGATGCGCTGCTGGCCGCGAAAGGCGTCAACGGTAGAGATCAACTAGCAGCCCCTTGATTTGCTCGACCAGCGTGTGCACCTTGCCCACGTCCTTCTGCCGGCCCAGCACGGCATCCGTCATCTCAGCCAACGCGAGATCCACGCGTGTAATCGTCGAGAACACTTTGCGGCTGAGCCCCATGCTGCGTTCGCTGGAGACTTGCATCGTCTCGCTCACGGCCGCGTCGAGCAGCCCGCGCACTGCGCGCTTGTACCGCTCCAAGTGGCGCCCCGTCGGGTCCGCCACCAACTCGCGCCCTGACTCGTCCACCTCGGCCACCAGCGATGACACAGCGGCCGTGAGCTTGGCCCGCGCCCCCTCGGGCGTCAGCTGGCCTTTGCGCTTGTCCTTCTTGTCCACCTGCAGGCTGGGCAGCGCGCCCATGCCTGCCAGCAGCGGGTCGATCTTGGTCACGCGATGATTATACCGGCGCGCTATATAATTACGGAGATGCTCAGTGTCAAGCGCTTCGTGTGCGGCCCCCTCGAGAACAATGTTTATCTCATCGTGAATGATGCCGCATCAAGCTGTGCAATCGTCGACCCGGCGCCGGGCAGCGCTAAGGTGCTCGCGCATGCGGAAAAGCACGCGTTGATGGTGCGCTATTTGTTACTAACCCACGGCCATTTCGATCATGTCTTTGCTCTGGCTGAGTTCCACGCCAAGTTCGGCGCGCCGATCGCGTTGCATCCCGCCGACCTGGAGATGTATAACCGCCTGCCCGAGACAGCCGCGCACTGGGGTGTGCCCGACGCCCAGCCTGCGCCTGCGCCGGAGATATTGCTGCAGCATGGCCAAGCGCTCGACCTGGACGGTGCGCCAATCGCAGTGCGGCATACCCCCGGCCACTCCCCCGGCCAAGTCGCGTTCATCTTCCCCGGCAATGCCGTGGTGGGCGACACGCTGTTCCGGCGCGGCATCGGGCGCTGGGATCTGCCCGGCGCGGACTTTTCTACGCTGGAGCAAAGCATCCTTGCACAGCTCTACACACTTCCGCCGGAAACGGTCGTGTGGCCCGGCCACGGCCCTGAGACCACCATCGGCGACGAACTCAAGCATAATCCCTATGTCGGCGACGGCGCCCGCTTCAAGCCGAAGATGTAGCCATGTCTCTGATCACTCTGCTTGCGATTGCCTGCGGGCTGGCGATGGACGCGTGTGCGGTGGCGATTGCCGCCAGCGCGATGCTAACCCGGTTGCACAGGCGCCAGATTTTCCGCTTCGCTTTCCACTTCGGTCTGTTCCAAGCACTGATGCCGATCATCGGCTGGTTTGCCGGGCAAACATTCGCTCGATTCATCAGCGGCTGGGATCACTGGGCGGCGTTCGGGCTGCTGGCCATCATCGGCGGGAAGGCGATTTATGAAGCGCTCAAGAATGAATGCGAGGAGTTAAAGCAAACCGATCCGACTCGTGGCTGGATGATGGTCAGTTTAGCCATCGCCACAAGCCTCGATGGCGAAACCTATTCTGCGTTCAGCGTACCGC
>CAYXMN010000034.1:0-19424 GCA_964465955.1 uncultured Planctomycetales bacterium | reverse complement strand
TGATCAAGCTCGCGATGGAAGAAGGCGAGGACGACGGCATGATCACCTTCGACCGTTACCTGCTCAAGCTGTTCAAGGAAGGCAAGATCACTTACGAGACCGCCATCGCCGCGGCCACCAGCCCGCACGACTTCAAGCTGCTAGAGCAGAAGGAAACCGACTTCTCGGACAAGATCCTCAAGCGCGTCGAGCAGTTCGAGTCCGGCGCCTCCGGCACGAAGATCTACACCGGCGGCATGGGCGGCAACAGCTAACGCTGTGGTCGGAGCCGCGCCAGGCTCCCGCGCTGCGCCACCTGGCATGAGCGGTGGCGTGCGTAAAGTGTGGCGAGAACAAATGGGAACAACGACAGCGGGCCGCGCGCCCGCTGTTTTTTTTTGGAATATCCACTAGTGAGGTATACTGCCAGTACATTCGGGGGACGCACCACGCAACCGCACGAACCACAGCAGCTCATCGTGGAGGACGTAAAGGACACTCTTGTGATATCGAATGGGATGCAGACTTCGTCAGGCTTGTTTAGTGTATGCGCCCTACATATTGGGGGTAAAACATGAAGATCAAAGTAGTGTGGATTCTAGTGTTTTTAGTATGCATCTCAATTGCTGGAATTGTTTGTGTAAAGTATCAATGGCGTGAGCTTGAAGGTGAATATGTAACGGTAAAGGAGTACAATATTCACTTTACTATGCAACAATGTCAAAATGGGATACGGCTTGGATACTTTTGCCCGAACAATAACCCAAGTGATGCCCCTGGAGCATTCGAAGATGCTATAGTATTCGGGGCATCTGACATACCAAAAGAGATGCTTCAAGATCCATTTCCTTGGAAGAATCAAAGAATTGATAAAAAGGATTTGCTTTGGATCGATCGGCAGACTATGGAATCAGCTCCAATAGTATACCTAGATATTGAAGATGAACACATAGTGCGATACCTAGCGATAAAATCCTGGTTACCAGGTCTCAAAGGATCTAAAGTTAGTTGGACTGATAATATGAACAAGGAAGGGTCGTGGCTGCGAGATAAGTATTTGTTTAGTGTCTCAACACTGAATACACCTATTCAACTCACACCTGTTCAATGCTCTCCATTAGAGGATAATTACGGGTTATTGCTGAAAACTACGTACCCGTATTATTTTCTAACAGACTCTGGATTCTTCGGACATTTTGGTGGTTACTTTGGCACATTCGAGCTTGACAACCAAGTCCAAGGCTACTGGATAGTTGTGAACAAGACTGATATATCGCAGTGAACGCTTTGACTGTCATCGCGAAAGCCTGGACGCGGGCTATAGCTGCCCGGGCAGGTGCAAGCAAGGTGTCGAAGGGAGGTCTAAATGACACAATCTATTGATAAGCGGCGTTTGTTTTGTGAGATATTTCAGATTATTACGATTATCAGCCTATTATTGGGATGCACGAACAGAAGCACTAGCGCCGCTAGTTCGAAAGAATTCATTGATTTGCAAGGTAATAGTATTAGTGATTTTGTACATTTCGATTGTTCATGGCTCGATAGTTGTTTTGTTGATGTGACCGCCAGTAATCGCGACGATTCATATATCGTCGAGCAGTTTCGAACAGTAGGTATTCAGCTGGATACGAGAGAGTTTGAAGCATATAGTCCTAATTCTATACATGATGTTCATCAAATCCTTGTGAACAAGGGATTCCATTTCAAGTATGATTATTACGACAAAATCCAAAGCTTTGTACAATATGAGTACTACAACCCAGAAGGAACGGAATGCATGAGGATCGTACAGTATACAACAGTGAGTGATACTGGATACTATAGGTATAGTATAGATTTCGAGGTAATGGACAAACCATATCCACTTTTGCTGAAGGAGATTAATAGCTATCCAGAAATGTGAACTACCTGTGAGTGTGTTGTGTATTCACTGCATTTGGAATTACTCATGGAGCAGTTGCAGGACCTGGAGTGCGAGTTGACACTGTGACGGGGCGCAGTATGCTCGCTGCTATGACGGACCAGCCAGTGCTTCTCCCGCCCCTCCCCCTTACTCCGGCTGCCAGCGGTAGAGCTTTAACGGAATGGCCCCGCGCGCGTCGAACTTGACGCCCTCCGCTTCGAGCAGCTCGCGCTGTTTGTGGTCGTTGCCCCGGCGCGCCTCGCTATAGCTGATGCGCCCCTGCGCGTTGATCACGCGGTGCCAGGGCACCTCGCCCGCCAGCGCCTCGGGCAGGTTGAACATGGCGTAGCCCGCCAGGCGCGCCTGCCCCGGCAGCCCGGCCAGCAGCGCGAGCTGGCCGTAGGTCACGACCTTGCCGTAGGGGATCTGCCGCGCCGCTGCGTAGATCAGCGCATGCTTGTCACAGGGGCCGGGGTTGACCATGCGGGAAGGATAGCACGCGCCCGTTACAGCCCCACCGTGTCCGCCAGTTGGCGGGCCAGCTCCTGCTGCTCCCTGGTCAGCTTATCCGCCACCGGGTCGCTGATCAGCACCGCCGCCGCCATGGCCACCTCGCGCCCGCGCCGCGCGCTGGTGGTGAAATACTCCGCCGGATAGCCCGGCAGCGCGCCGTGGGCGATGAAGGAATCCAGCAGTTCCGCCTCCCAGCTGTCCACCCCGGCCTGCAGCCCCTCCTGCAGCCAGGCGGTGCCCGCCGGCAATAGCGGCACCTCGCAGCAGACCGCGTCCGTCCCGCTCCAGCCGAAATTCGTCTGCGCGAACTCGATCACCACCGCGCCGGGCGCCACCGCGTAGCCTTCCCGATCCTGGCCGGTCCAAGTGGCGCGATACTCCAGCGCCGCCCCCGGCTGCAGCTCGTGGCTGACCACCATCTGCGCCGCGGGTCCGCTGCGGCGGGTCGACCACACCGTCTGATCCCCGGCGACGACCCGGAAATACGGCAGCGCACCCGGATTGGCGTAGGACAATCCCGCCGGCGCCGCGTCCGCGTTGGTGATCGTGCCGGTGAGGTAATACGCCGCGCCGTCATAGGCCACACTCAGCTCGAAGCGGAAGCTGCCCTCGTAGTACCAGTCGCTGGCGATGACCGGCCAGTCCGGCGTTAGCGGTTCATCCTCCGGCGCGGGTTCGCGCGCCGGCGCGCCGGGGTAGCGGTAAGTTCGCCCCTCCAGCCCGGTCCCGCCCCAAGCGGGCAGCGCCAGGATGGCCCAAGCGGCCAGCGCGGCGAATCCAACTGCCATGCGCATCGCGTCCTCCCGGTTCCCCCCTTGCAGCATACCACCAGGACGCGCACCGCGCCGCCGCTGTTTGCCAGGCTGGCCGACTCGCTTAGCGCCGGGCGCGCTGTGACCGTGCTCAACACCCACTTCGACCACGCCCCCGGCGGCCAGGGCGACGCCGTCAAGACCGCCAGCGCCGGGATAATCCTGGGTCAAATGCAGCAGCTCAGCGGCGGGCCCGGCCTGAGCGGCTGCCTGCTGCTGGGCGACTTGAACTTCCAGCCGGTGCTTGAGGCGAAGGCCGGGGCCGCGCTGCCCCACCCGGCCTACGCGCTGCTGAGCAGTTCGCTGGCCGACGCCTGGGTGGCCGCGCACCCGCCGCCCGCACCCTGGCCGCAGACCTACCACGGCTGGCGCCAGTCCAAGGCGTGCTGCATCGACTACATCTTCTGCTCGCCGGACTGGACGGTGCTGGACTGCAAGCCTGACGGCGACGCGGCCCAGGTCGAACCGGCCTACCCCAGCGACCACTTCCCGGTGCTGGCCCAGCTGCGGCTGCAACAGTAGGCCGCGCGCCAGTTTTCCGCCCAGCCGGAGCTGTACGCCTGCTCCGTGCGCGGCGTCTGGCAGGCGGCAGGCAGCGGGAAGGTCTAAAACGTAAGCATGGGCGAAGCCATGCTGCGTCCGGGGAAGAAGTAGTATGTGGCAAGTAGTATGCGGCAAGTAGTATGCGGCAAGTAGTAAGTAGCAAGTGGTAAGTAGCAAGTGGTAAGAGGTAAGTGGTAAAAGGGAAGAGGGAAGTGGTAGGCTGGGTTGAAACGCGTGGCGCCAGGGGCAATGGCCCCAGTGGCACAGGCGCCCCGCCTGTGTCTCAAGCTGGCTTACCGCACCCCGTCACCCACCCCAGCGCGTCGTAGCCGTGGTGGCACAGGCGCCCCGCCTGTAGGCGGCAGTGGACCCAGTGGCACAGGCGCTCCGCCTGCGTCTCACGCACGTTTACCATAATCCGTCACCCGCCCGAGCTGGTCGTAGGTGCACGTGGCAGTGTACTCCTGCGAGTCCTTAAAGCTGAGCAGCCGTTCGAGCTGGTCGTAGCTTAATGCCGCCCGGTGGCGCGGGCGCCCCCGCCCGCGAACCTAAGCCCGCCAACGCGCGGCCCTGCCCATGTAGCAGTTTGCGAGAGAGACCCATTCTCATGACAAGGCTTCCAGCGGCGCGGCGTCCGACGCGCGCCCGCGCGACGTTGTAGTCCGCCCCGCCTTGCTGTGGATCAGCTCCCCATGCTCGCGTCAGCGCTCGACGGCCTGGTGTCGCGCTGAGACGCAGTCTCATTGCAACGATCCAGCGGGTTGCGACGCGGCTGTCTTGGCGGCTAGGAATTAGCTTTTATGACCGCAGGCCCCCGCATGGCGTATGCATACAGCGCTGGCTGTCTTAACCGCGAGCTGGGGCGCTGCTGGCGGCGAACCGCGGCGGGCCGGCCGGCAAGGCGCGGCTGCTCTGGCATGCGCCGGGCCTGCGGTTCCTGGAGCCAGAGCGGAGTTGAACTAACTAGCGCTGGGCATACTTGTTCTTTAGCTTCTGCACTAGCATCAGAGTACCTCATGGCATCCTCAGCTAGTCAGGACCCCATGTTTTACTGTTGCAGCATACTGAGCCAAGCAACTGGTTGAATTGACTGCACTTTTCCCATTCCTCTGCTGATACTTTAGTTGATCGATTGGATAGAAACAACAGATATCCATAATAATTGTAGTAAGGACCATCATTGTAAATGAGTCCATCATCACAAACACGCGATGCAATTTTTGAAGATAGCTTCGGTGCAAGTATTCCTATTGAGATAACAAATTCATTCATATTGACATAGCGCTGATTTGTAGTTATAAAATCAGTCAATTGACGTATTTCTAAGTCTTCTGGATTATTATTCAGCATGTTCCAGACAGCAATCAATCTAGCCATGTTTGAATCGTCATTGAAACGGATATGAATACTAGGATCGTTTGTTGCAGACTTGTACATTTGGTATTGCTGCTCAGTAATTAAGGAGTCGAATGATGTTCTGTTCTGATTCCGTGATTCAAGTTGCTTTTCAATTTCAAAACACACAACTTTATAGTAGCTTTCGCTAGTATAGGTACAGTATTCATGTATACGATCTCTTATTTCTGACTCGCTATATGCTAAGAAAACATCGTTCCAGTCAGCATCCTCATATATTCGTGAATAAAGAAGATCCTCGAAAAATGACTCAAAATCGTCGCTATCCCGCGATTTACAAGGGGTAGCCAATACCAAAATAAACATACTACACAAAATGAGATTAACTAACTTCATTTACAACCTCCATCGTTCGATACTGTGAGATGATTGACTATTTTCTTCATCTTCATCCTTAACTCCATGTTTTCTCTCTTCGTCTGAGAAACACTTCCTGAAAGAGACTAGATATTCCATGAGACACTTCACCCAGTCGTAATTATTATCTTGCCCTGTTGGATACCTAAAGTAATCCACCATGAAATCTACCATGCTAGTATCGAATTTTCCTCCATGAGCAGGATCCGCACTCCAGGAATAGCAATAGGAACAGGCTGCTCTCCACCGTCACCACGCCTTCCGTGCTGGTCAGGCCCTGAGCGAAGTCCAACCCGCCGCCGTGGCGCGGGCGCCCCCGCCCGCGAACCTAAGCCCGCCACCGGCCGCCCGTGGCCATACAGCAGTTTGCGACAGAGACCCATTCACATGTGAAAACTTCCGGCGACGCGGCGTCCGACGAGCGCAGGCGTCGCGCTGCGCGTCGGCCGTACCGATTGGTGGGCGAGGGGGGACTCGAACCCCCACGGTATAAACCACTAGATCCTAAGTCTAGCGCGTCTGCCAATTCCGCCACTCACCCACGAGAGGGCTTCAATTATAACCTGCAGCTTGAACCGCCAGCTCTCGTTTCCATTTAACGCATGATGTGCCTGTCGCAGCCGTTAGCTCGCTTTGGCTACAGCGCGGACCAGTTCGACAGCTTTTGGAATCAGGCCGACAAGCGGCAGCGATCATCTAATCCACAGGCACCGCTAGGCATGACCCACCGCGCGCCAAGTGTTGACCTACAACCACAGTAACGGGGAGGACGCCGGAATCTGTGTGTTTGCCGCGCTGCGATCTCCCGCCTGCCGGGGCGGCGGGGGGCTTAGCCAGCAAGTCCACCAACGCCGGGTGGGCGGCCAGCAGCGGCTCCGCGGCATCCGCGAGCGCCAATGGGCCTGCGTCGACATCTGCACCTACTCCGGCGCGGCAGTACGCCCCGTGTCCTGCACCGGTCACCCCAGCCCACCTTGCCCCGGCGCGACCCGCTGAGACTGAGTCTCAGTGCAACGCTAGTCCGGCAAGCGCTGGTGCAAGGCATGCAAGGGACGTCACAACTCTGGGGAGCGGTGGCGCGAGGCAGGGAAGCTGATCCACAGCGGGGCGACGCGGGGTGCAACATCGCTCGGGCGCGTGTCGAACACCGTGCCGCCGGAGGCGTCTTGCTGCTATGCTTAAACGCATGATGAAACGTTACGCAATTAGCTGCGGGCCGTGGCCGGCCTGCCTGGTGGTGCTCGCGGCCGCGCTCGCCCTGTCGGCCTGCGCGGGGGCCGGCGGGTTCGCCAACGACAAGTACGCCTGGCGTGTGGAGGGCGGAGCGCTGACGGAGTACGGCGGCGCCGACGGCGAGGACGCCGACGCGCGCAACACGCTGCGCCTCGTGCTGGTCGGCCGCCAGTTCGACATCACGCCGCTGGACAGCCACACCGTGGAAACCGGCGAGTCCGGCAGTTTCCGCGCCGGCGCGGACGCCGATTTCGCCGACGCCACGGGCGCACAGACGCAATTCGGCGACGAGATGACGTTGGAGTTCGCGATCACCAGCGCCAACGCGGCGATCACCGACATGGAGCTGCGCGGCGTGTTCGCCAAGAGCTTAGCGGAGGCGGCCGTCGCCGATCCCGCCAACAGCTTCGAGGTGGCTTGGACGCTCAGTTACAACCTAGACGGCGAGCCGCGCGAACTGACGGCGAAGCAAACGCTGATCGGCATCAACTTCATTCTGGATTAACCCGGCGCCGGGCGGCCAGGGGGCGCATGCCCGCCCTGGGCCCGGCAAATCTTTACCCGCCGCCTGACCACCGGCCTGGGGAAGCGGTAGAATTAGCGCGTGCGGATAGCTTATCTGATCGCAGCCATCATCGTGCTCGTCCTGGGTTTATTCAACGTGCCCCGAATCCCGTGGCTCGAAGCCCAGGAGTACGGCCCCATCGGCATCTTTCGCGGGCTGTCCGCCGGAGCCATCGGTTTCAGCTATCACGTGGCCTGGGGCTTGACGCTGGCCGGGGCGTACCAGCTTTTGCTCGGACTGCTGTACTGGGACATGGACCTGCGCGAAACCGAGCGCTGGCAGCTCAAGCTCGACACCGGCTTGACCGGCAAGCTGATGTGGTTCACCGGCGCGGCCTGCCTTCTGGCCGGGGTGGGCTATTTGATCTATGTCTACTCCCACGACCGGCACATCTGGCCCTGCGGCATTGTCGCCACCGTCTGGGCCCTGCTCGGCTGCTACCTGACCTGGCTGGCCTTCCCGCTGATGGAACAGGTCGGCTTCGACCGCAACACCCTGGAAGGCTAGGCCCCGCCCCGCCGGCGCGCTAAACCCAGCGCGGCGCCTTAGCCCGCTGCGCGGCGGCGGCGGTATAATCCCTGCGTAATCCGGCAGCGGCCGGCCAAGCTGAGGCCGCGGATACTTAAGGAGGAGCTCATGCTACGCACCCTACTCGCCATCGCCGCTGTGCTGGTGCTGGCCACCGCCTGCCCCAAACCGGAAGGCGCGATCGTGGCGGATACGCCCGTGGCGGCCCCGCCGGCAGCAAAGCCCGCCGCGGCGCAGCCAGCGCCGGAGCAATCCGCGCCAGAGCTGATCGCGCGCGGCCAGGAGCTGTTCACCGGCACGCAGCAGTCCAAGACCGGCCTGGCCTGCGCGGCCTGCCACTCGCTCTCGCCGATGATGGACGAGGGCAAAATCTACATCGCCCGCGACGCCTACACCATGACCCGCCGCGGCGTGTGGCGCGCGACGAGCGCGGAGCAGGCGTCCGCCGGCGCGGGTGAGGCGGCGACGCTGAAAGACGCCGTCGCGCTGTGCGTCAGCGCACCGTATTATCACAACACCGCAGGCTTGCCGGCGGAAGACCTCGCCGCCCTCGAAGCGTTCATTAAAACGCTGGACAAGCCTGAGCTGGCGGCGGCGCCGGTCATCTCGCAGGCGCACTACGCCATGCCCGCCGCCGGCCTGGCGCCGGATCGCGCGCACGGCAAGGAGATCTACGCGACCAGCTGCAAGTTCTGCCATGACAACGCGGTCCGCGGCATCGAGAGCCTGGCCGGAGCCACGGACTGGCTCACACCGATCCAGGTGATGGCCAAGGTGCGCAAGGTGGAGGGCGACTGGTACAACGACTACAAGTCGCAAACCTACGCCTGCGCGGATCCGCTGGCGCGCCAGCTCGCGCTGCTGGGTATCTCTGCCGCCTACGCCCAGGAAGCAGGCGCCGCGCCGCCGGAGGTTAACCCGCACACCGGGCAGCCGGTGGCGGCGGAGGAGGAGCAGATTCCCGCGGACGAGCTGTTCCCGCAGAACGCGATGCCGGGTTACGCGCCGGAGATCTTAAGCGACCAGGACGTGGTGGACGTGGCGTTCTATGTCGTGGAAGAACTCCGGCTATGCTGGTGATCCAAGGCCGGGATTGGTATGGGCTTGCCCGGTCAGCCGCTTCACGGCCCGGCAGGCTTAACGCATGAACGCGTATAGCTTGTTCATTGAGGATATGCAGACCGTGCCGTTCAGTCCAATCGACGGCGAGTCGTAGATTGGCACCAGGGCGTCGAAGGTCCACAGGACGGTGCCGTCGGGGTTGAAGGCATAGATCATGCCGTCCTGGCTGGCGGTGTAGATCGTGCCGTCGCCGTCGACGACGGGCGATGGGTTGAACGCGCCGCCGCCGGCGTAGGACCATTTTAGTTCGCCATTGGGTTTGACGGCGCAGAACAGGTTTTCATCCGCGCAACCGATGTAGATCGTGCCGTTCTCCGCCAGCGCTGGTGCGCCGTTGACGGTTCCGCCAAGGCTGCAGCTCCACAAAAACGTGCCGGCGGCGCTGATGGCGAGTAGATCAGCGTTGCGGCCGGCCAGATAAATTTCGCCGTCCGCGCCGATGGCCTGCGAGTGGCCGTGGCCCACGTTCGAGTAGGTCCAATTGACCGAGCCGTCGGTGTTGATGGAGTACAGCTGGCCGTTGCTGACAGCGTAAATCCGCCCGTCCGCGCCGAAGGCCGGCGTGTTGCACGAGTGGCTGAAAAACTCAGCGGAGGTGCCGTCGGGGTAAACGGCGTGCATCTTGTCGCCATACAGCGTCGAACAATAGACCGTGCCGTCGCTGCCAATGGCCGGCGAATAATCGCTGGCAAAGCTCAGCGCTTTCTCCCAGAGTAGATCTCCCGCCGGGTTAAACGCCAGCACCTTGCCCGCGCTGGTGCGCGCGCAGACCGTGCCATCGGCGGCGATCACCGGCGTGCCGCGCACGGAGGAATAGGTGGAATACTCCCACAGCGCGCTGCCGTCGGGATTAATGGCATACAGCACGCCTGCGTCGGTGCCGATGTAGATCGTGCCGTTGGCGCCGATGGCGGCCGAGCGGGTGTTGGCCTGCTGGAAGGTGAGGTATACCGACCACATGTTGTCGCAGGTGTCCGGGCCGGAGGATGCGCTGCGCCTGGTGTGCTGAGCATCCCCGCCGAACATGCTCCAGATTGGCGGAACGTGGGAGCTGGGCACCGTGATTGAATTGAGCGTGGCGCTCTCCGTGCCGCCGAGCGTGATGAGCACAAGCAAGCGCCCGCTACCGTCAATGTACCTGGCAACGTTGCTGAAATCCACCCGACGGGCATCGTCCGTGGAGCGGAACACCCAGCAGTTGTTCCCCCAATCCGACAAGCCGACCCATAAGTTTTCCGCAGCCGGCGCCGTGAGCCAGTCGAGCGCAACCTCTTTCTCCGCCGCCAGCATGGGCAAGCTGAGCTCGTAAATGGCGATCGACATGTCCTGCAATTTCGGGGGATTCCCCGCTGCAGGCGAGAACACCGCCGCGGTGCCGTCCGCCGCCGCCCGTTGGTTGGGGCAGTCCAGGCGGAAACCCGCGCCCAGCGCCGACACGTCCGCATCACCGCTGCTTGCCCGGATTAAATCCGCGGGATTTTGCAGCGCGGTGAGTACCGGAGCCGCAGTGTGATCTGGAACGGGAGCTTCTGGCGCCACGCGCCCGCCGCCACATCCCGCAAAAATCAATAGAATGCAGGCTAGCCAAAGACTGCCAATGTTTGCTTGAAGATTCCTCATAAACCACCAGCCTCCCGGGTACCCGTCCCAATCTATTCTATTTTACTGCGAATTAACTGCAGCAGGTATGCTGGCGACAACTGATTTTTAACGCGAGTGCAAATCGCGCCGAACCGGCGGCCGCGGGCGGCTACGCATCAGGCTGGTGCGCCGCGGGATTGCCGCCGGGCGCAACCCCGGACCAGGCCGGCGCTTGAGCGGCGATGCGGCGCACAATCTCTTCCGCTTCGCGCGGGCTTAAACCCCGGCGGCTGAAACCTTGTACAAGCAGCGCGTGGCTATTGTAGGCCACCACCTGGGCGCAGCGATCGACCGCTTCCGCCAGGCGCGCGGTATCACGGGCATGGCTGGCCAGGATGCGTTCCAGCTCAAGGCGGTGCGCACGCTCGCGCTCTGGCAGGTGGTAGCGCGCCAGCCAAAACAGCACCAACAGCAGCAGGCTGCCGGTAATCCCGTATTGCGCCGCGAGTTCAAGCAGGCTCAATTCCATGGCCTTACTCCTGTTTGAGCGCGCTGGTGAGCCGGGCCGCAGCGGAACCGGCTTTGCCTTTGACCTGGCCCACTCCAGCCTCAATGCACAGATTGAGCAGCCAGTCGCCGACATCGGTATAACGCAGTTTCGCCTTGCGCCAGACGTACTCAAACGCGTCCCGGCCAGTCAGCCCGCGGCCTTGCGCCTCGGTAATCCACTGGGCCAGCTCCCGCCCCAGCCGGCCTGCGGCCAGCCAAATCAGCCTCAAGCCCCATGCTAACAGCTTGTCTCGCATCATTCGCTCCTTATTACATGCCGGCTTCTCAACGAGCCAGCCCGAGATTTAAAAGAGTTACAGCGCCGGCCATAACTCAACCTGCAGCCAGCCCACCTCCAGTAAAGTCGCGCCGGTATCAGCCGGATTTTCGGTCCCGAGCGCAATCAACCCAACCCGCAGCCGCGCCGTCCACGTGCTGAGGTCTATTCCTGTTTCAGCCAGCGATACCTCTTGCCAGCTACCGCCAGTCAAGCCGGGCAGCACGTCTAGCGCCGCTTGGTGCACCGGCGCGTCGTAGTTGTCCACATCGTTGAGCACTAAATGCAAGGCGCTGAGCCGCGCGGTATTCTCAACCCGCAGGCTGGCTCTGACAAATGCCAGGCTGCTGCGGGCATCCCCCTGCCAGGCTTTGGCGCAGGCAAAACCCAGACCCAGCGCGGAACCTGTCAGTATAGCCTCGCCAGTAGCTTCACTTGACCAAACAAAGCTTGCGGAGCTTCGACCAAGAGTAACTGATTGGAAAATAACTTCCTTCTGAGGTTCCGCCGTTACAGGCGCCAAGCTAGCCTCAGCCGGCCAGGGGGCCACCCGGAATGCATGCGGCGCAACTGCGCCTTCATCCCATGCGATCAAGGTATGCGGGACAAAACTAACTCCCGGCATGAAGTACACAACCGGCACGGCCAAACCTGCCGAGTGGATGGCGTTTCCGAGCGACCCTGCCGCCATGTTGTTCGATTGCGCTGTAACCTGGGCCGGACCCAAGTCGCGCGGATAGACCAGCCGGGTAGTCTGCCGCTGGAGGCGCGCATCAATGGCTTGCCCCAGATTCGCCACACCGCGCGCAAACGGATGCTGTGACATCTCCTCCTCCTTAAACCAACAGCAATGCGTTGCCCAAGTAGTCGATCCCGGTGATCTCGGTGCGATCGGGACGCAGCACGGCCCGCTCGACAAGCATGCTGGCCGGAGCGCCTGGAGGCGGGCCGGCGAACCGCACCGTGTCGTACAGGCGCACGCGCGGATCGCAGACGACGCGCCAGTGTGCCTGGCGTTGCAGGCGCACGCTTTCCGCAAGCAGATCCAGGGCGTAGTCATGGGCGAAGAACTCGTTGAGCACACCGCTTTGATCGGTGAACAGTGTGCGGTGCCGCCCGCCGAGGCGCGCCAGCAGCGCCGGCTGATTGCGCTCCCACACATCCAAGCTGCCGTCACCATCGTAATCCGCGCTGTAGCTGTAGTAACTCGCCGGGGCGGCGGCCGGATCCGCCTCCTTGACAACGCGGTACTCCTCGCTGGCGTACACTTCTAGCTCAGCCAGGCCAATGCTCGGATCAGCCAGGTCTTCGATCCCGTGCTTATACGCGCCGCACACGACACGCAGATAGCGCGCGCGCACCGCCAACAATTCCGCGCCTTGGGCGGCCAGCTGCTCGCCAGGCGGATAACGCCCGGCCAGCTTTGCCGCGGCCAGCCGCCAGCGCGAGCCGTCCTCGCTGGCCAGCACGCGCAGCCCAGGCCAGAAGAAGCCTTGGTGCCCGGCGGCGGCGTTCAGATTCCGGCTGCCGGGCAGAGTCACGCGGATGCGGCTGAGCCGTTGCAGGCTGCCCAGGTCGACCTCCAGAAAACCGTACCAGCTGTCGTACTGGTGCGTGCCGCCGTTTTCGCTGGGAGGCAGGTTATGCACGCTGGCGCCGAGGTTCGCGTCGCCGTCCCACAACAGGCCGCCGACCGTCGTGAAGCTGGCATCTTCGCCGACATTCAAGCCATCCCAGCTAAACCAGTCGCCCCCCATCCGCGGGGTGACGCTGGTCGCCGGCTCGGTGAGCGCGTTGCGCGGGCGCTCGCACAAACCCGTCACCACCACCCGGCTGAACAGGTCGTGCAACTCGCGGGGCAGCCAGGCTGCCGTAGCATGCTTTAGCTCCCAATCCTCTAAACCAGCCGGTTGCTGTGTAATTAAACGCAGCTTGAAACATGCGGTTTCTGAGTCATACCACAAGCGCAGGTTCGCTTGCTGCCGTTCAAGGAGCTGCTTCAGGAATTGGTCCACGCGCCCGCGGTAATATACCGGGGCGGCGGCATCCAGCCCTAATGCAGGCAGGTCCAGCTCCACGGGGGCTAGCCCGGGCCCGCCCGCCGCTGCCGGATAACTGAGGGCGGCGGCAATCACCTCTGCCCAGTCCAGCGTCCCTTCAATATAGCAACGCACCCCGCTGGCATAATAGTTGCGCCCGGCGGTGTCTTCCAGGATTGAGACGGTTCCGCTGGTTAGGTTCACCTGGTAATGTTGGGGCGCAACCTCGGCGGTGGCCGCGGCATCGTACCAGATGCGGATGTCGTCCGCGGCCCAGGCGCGCCGCCGCCCGCCTGGCTCGCCGCTCGCATTAAAGGCCGGATCTCCTGTCCCGGCATACGTGAAACCGAAAACGCTGCCGAAAGCCCCTGCGGCAACCAGCGACAATGCGCGCGCCGGTGTGATTTCGTCTGTTTCCGCCGGAGCAAGGCTCACCTCGCACTCGCATTCCGAGAATATGCATTGCCAGTCTTGGCACAGGACTTCCAAGCTGTCCTCCCGCGGTTCGATGCGGAACACCCGTCCGCGGAACAGGATCGCGCTCTCGTCGCCGATTTGAGCCGTGAAACGCACATGCGCCAGCAGCTTTACCGGATTGCTCAGCGCCGTCTCATCGCTTGATTCCGCGTAGGCCGGCAGGCTCAGCACTAAGCTGGCGGGACTCCCCGTTTCACGAGTCAAGGTGAAGTCCAGCCAGGATGCCTTGGACCAGGTTTCCCCGGCATCCGGCGAGAGATCTAGTGCATATGTGATATCGACACGATAGTTATCCAACTGGTTGGTAGTTTGCGTGGAAAACGTCATAGCTTATGCTCCCGTTTCTGGCCGCGCCGGGCTGTAGGCGCTGTAGCTGCCCAGGCTGTCGAAATCCGAAAAGCGCCCGTCTTCAGTGACCATCAACCGCAGTTCCACATACTCCGGCCCACCGCCGATCACCGGCAGGGTGCCGAAGTATTCCTCGGGCAGGCTGTCGATGAAGCCGCGATAGGCCAGCAGCCGTTGCAACGCCGTTCCCCCTGCGCCGAGCGTCGCGCCATAGGCATACACCAGCAGCTCCGCCTGGGCGCGAAACATTAGCTCCAGCCAGTCCAGCACCGAGCGCGGCGTGGGCGCGCCTGCCGCGTTCATCCCGGTCAGTTCCTCGGCCAGCACGCCGATGGTCAGCGCCGAGGGATAGCGCGTGGTGCTATAGATCACCGCATGGAGCTGGCCGAGGCGATCGCGCACGCGTTCGCCGGACTGCTCGTAGTGCACGCGCACCTGGGCGTACCTCAAGGTGATGTAGTCGCTGGCGCTTTGCCAGAGCCGGATCTTGCTTTCCGCCGCCATCATGCCCTCCTAAACCGCGCCTTGCAACAGATTGAGATCGCGCAGGCGGCTCGCCACCTTGGCCGCGACCACGTCTTCCGCGCCGCCGCGGTAGCTCACCTCGACTGTGAAGGCCGGGCCGCGCGCCACCGCCCGCCCGCCCAGCAGGCGCGACGCGGGATTGACGGCGTAGTCCAGGCTCAGCAGTCGCGGAAAGTTGAGCACCTCCGCGCGCACCGCGCCGTCCACGCTAACCCGCTGTTTGCGCTGGAACAGGCCGCTGATCAGCGCGGCAAGCCCGCCGCCCGCGAGACCGCCGAGCAGACCGCCGAAGATGCCGCCGCCCGCCGCGCGCCCGACCGTCGCGGCCAGAGTGCGCGCCAGGCCCGCCAGCATTGAGCGCAAGGCGGACTGCAGGCCGCCGGCGAGGCTGCCCAGCGCGCTGGACAACGTGCGCGTCAGGGCGAGGCCGGCTGAATTAGCGCCGCCCGCCAGCCCCGCGCCGCCGGGGTTCCCCGCGCCAGCCGCCCCGCACGTACCGCCCGCGCAAGCGCTGCCCGCGCGCCGCGCCAACTCACGTCCCGCTTGGCTGGCGCTGCGCAGTTGGGCCGCCAGCTCGCTGGCCGCGCTGCGCACCGCTTTGAGGTCCCGCGCCAACCCTGGCGTTTGTCGATCAGGTTCATTCATCGCATGCTCCTTCAATCACGCTGCCGCGCCGGGGCGGGTAGTCACGGCGGAAGCGGTGTTCCATGGCGCCGGCGCGCAGGCTCAGGCCCGTTAAGGCGCGGCCCAGCTCGCTGGGATCAGTGAAGGCCAGGCTGGCGATGCGCGCGCTCTCCGCGTCCAAGGCCGCCAGCGCCCGGCGGTGGGCCTGGAGGCTGAGCAGGCATTGCGCCTCCTCGAAACTCACCTGCCGCGCCGCATCCCACTCCAGGCCGCAGGCCAGCAGTTCCAGTATGGTTTCATGGGGCGCGGCGGTTTGCAGCTGCGTCGCAGAACCTGCCAACCTGCTAGTCTTCGCGGTCCAGATACCCGCGCTATTCCTGCCACCCGGCTGGAAGGCCGGAGTGCCGGCGGCATTAACACTGCTCTCGCTGCCCGCTGAACCTTGGCTCCGCCCGCTTGACCCTGCTCCCGCTAGCCCCCGGCCTGGGCCAGCTTGGCGAGCGCGCCGAAAAAACTGCGCACCCCCGCGCCGTCGAGGAAGTTGAGCTGCAGCGCGGCGCCGGCCAAGCTCAGCACGCTGTCAAAATCCCAGCGCGCCAGATCTGCCTCGCTGTGCCCCGCGGACAGGCTGGCCAATCTCAAGGCACAGGCCGGCGCACCGGCGAGCCTGCCGAGCAGCTCCTCGTCCGATGCCGCCTCGCCTGCCGCCGCCAGGGCCGCCAGCAACCCGGCCAGCTCCACCCATAGCATCTCAAACTGCATCCAGGACAGACGTTTCACGATTGCGATGGTTCCATCCGGCAACTGCACTTCCCGCTGGTGCGGTAGGCTGGCTGCCATTACTGACGCCTGCCCATAGTTAACTGGTTCCTGCTCTGTCATTTCTGCTCCTCTTGGCGCCGCGCGCCGTAACCTATGGCTAAACGTACTCAGCCAGCACGCTGTAGGTGCTGCGCACCGTGCCCACCTTCGCCTCCGCGCCGTCGAACAAGCAGTCCCAGACCACCGCGCAGCCTTCCGAGAAGTCGTTGTCCGTGAACGGCCAGCGCGAGTCGTTGATGTTCGTGCAGACCTTGTAGAAGGTGAACTCCACCCCAGTTTCACGCCAGAGCGCCGGGTCCGGATCGTCAGCCGCAAGCTGCAAGAGCTTGACGCGGCGGTAGCGCTCCAAGTCCACCGGGTCACCCAGCGGCGTGAGCACGCTCGCGGGGCGGGCGTAGGCATAGGTGACCAGCACCTCTCCACCGTCAGCGAGCGCACCGCCTGCGAGGCGCTTGACCAGTCCCTTCGCGGCGTCGAGCAGGTAGTCCGCGCCCGCGGCATATTCGACGGCGCCGTCCAAGCTGGTCACGCGCAGCAAGGGCACAGGCTCCGGCGCGTACACCGCTCCGCCGGCGTGGCTGGCCAAAACGCCGCCCGTCCCGGTCAGCGAACCGGCGTATGTTGCGGAGTCCAACTGGTTGGTTGTATTTGCATAGATGAAGTAGGACAGCGGGAGCAACTCATCATGGGTGCCGAACTCGAAGGTGACCTTCTGCCCGGAGCCCACCGCCACCGAGCCCACCGCCAGCGGTTCCCCGAGCACCTGCAGGACGTCCCCGTCGGCGTAGTGGGTCACGACCCAATAGTAATAAGTGCCCGGCGGGATGCTGCCGCCTGTGCCGCCCGCGCTGGCCGAGCCGCCCGTCGCGCCCGGCAGCGTTTCGTTGATGATGCCGTAGGGGTGGCTCAGCTCGCGCCACTGCTGGCCATAGAGGCGGAGGGCCTCGCTGAACGCCGCGAGTTCGACGCCCGCGGCGGCTTGGGCGCCGCCTTCACCGAACAGCAGCGCTTGGGCCTGGGGGCCGGCGTTTTCCAGCAGGCGGAAAGCGAGGCTGTAGCGCTTACTGCGGTTGCGGCGGGCGATGGGCTGGGTCAGGCCTTTGAGCGTCAAGTCTTGGCCGACTTGCTCCGTCGTCATGATCACCGCCGCCTCGGCGGCCTTGCCCAGCGGCCGCCAGGCCCCGCCGCCCGCGCCGGCTCCCTCGTCCCAGATCAACACGGTCGCCGCGCCGATGGTGTGGAACGGATTGTAGTTGTACTGTGATGTCGCCATACAGACTCCTAATCAGATCAAAGCTTGAGCTATGTGTTTCACAGCTCCGCCGCCGCGTAGCGCACTAACGCCACGACCGTCGCCTGCTCCAACACTGGACAGCCAGGCTCGGCTTCCAATTGCTGGTAACTGATGCGTTCCACGGCAATCTTCCGGGCCAGGCCGCCGAGGCCGTGGCTGGCGGCCAGGGCGCGCTTAACCTGGTGGGCCAGGCTGATCGCGGCGGACCGCGCATCGCGCACCCGTCCGGCGGCGGCGCATAGTTCAAGCTGCAGCCGGGCCGTGGCGTCCGCCTGGCCGGGCCAGAACGCTTCCTCGGTTAAACTCAAGGTGAGGTGGGGATATGCAGCAACCGGCTGGTTTGTAATTCCGAGGCTGCGGAGCGCCGGAGTGAAGCTCTGGCCGCGCAGCCAGTCGAGCAAGGCTTGCTGAATCGCGAGGATCGGTTCCATACATGTTCCTGGGGGGGCCGGCAACCTGCCGGCAACTCAGTACTACAGCCGTCCCTGGCTGTAGACCGATAAATGTCTACGGTCACGGCGGGCCGTAGTACCTGTAAGGGTTAAAACCTTTTCAACGCGCCGTCCGCCAGCACGCGCGCAGCATCCGCCGTGGTCGACAGCACAACCAGCTCCGGCGCTTCACCCGAGCCGTCCGCCAGCCTGGCCCGGCCCTGAGCCACATCGGCCAGATGCGCCTGCACCGCCTCGCGCGCGGCGGCCAGCGGATTCAGCGCGTCGTCGAGATAGCGCCGCTGGTAGAGGAAGTACAGCGCCAAGGTGGCGTTGATCCGTTCCAGGGCGGCGCTCGCCAGCGGGTCGGCCAGGTTCACACGCCCCAGCAGGTAGCTGTCGATGACGCTCGCGCCATCGGCGATGGCTTGCTCCACCACGGCTTGAGCCGCCGCGCCGGCCAGGCTCGGGGGGGTGTTCACATCGTCCGCCAGCCCAGCCAAGATCTCGGTATCCAACCGTTTGGTCAAGTTTGTCAGATTGGTGTAAATGGCCATGTTTAGCAGGGCTCCTTTGCTGTTTGGAAAGTCGAGAAGGTGGTAGGCTGTAGGTTGTAAGTAGTAAGGAAGGCTTGAATTGTTGATGCCAACCTGGTGCGCGCGCCGGGAATTATTATCAGACAATCGCAATGGCTGCACTTACTACTTACTGCTTTCTACTTATTACCATTTTCTACCTACCTCCTGCCGCCTTACGCCGCGCTGCCCACCGCCAAGTGCCATAAGCCATAGCCCGCGCCGCAGCGGCTGCGCACGCCGTACTTGAACACGTCCGTGCTGAACACGTACTCGTCCGAGGGATCGGCCACGGCGGTGAACTCCGGTTTCACGCGCCACTGGAAGAGGAGCGGGCGCACCGGGTACTGGGTGGCGAGCACGTACCAGCTGCCAGCGTCCACGAACGGGCTGACCAGCAGGTTGAGCATGCCGGACAGCGGGTTGCCGCCGGGTTTTTCCACATCAGTGCTGCCCGCGACGACGATCCCCACGCTGTTGAGGATCTCGCGCGCGGTAAAGAAGTTGTCCGGGCCGACGAGCAGCGTGTCAGGCACCACGCCCAGCGGCTTGCCCTGGTCGTCGCGGAAACCCATCATCTGTTTCACGGCGGTGGAGAGCGCTCCGGAGGACAGCGCCAGGCTCAGCCGGTTGCTCTGGGCGCCGCTCGCGCCTTCGGCGTGGTCCGTGTCGAAGAAGTACTGGCCGTCGTAGCAGGTCGAGCCAAAGCCGGCGTTGAGCAGTTCCACGACAAGTTCGTCGGGGTGGCTGGCCGCGCGCACGGCCAGTTCCTCAATCCGCGGGCGGATCTGGCCCAGGCGGTCATCCTCGAAGGTTTCACGGTCAACCTCGATCGTGGCTTCGTACTTGCGGTTCTCGATCTCGTAGCCGTGGGTGCGCAGCGCGCCGGGCACGCGTTCGTCGATCCA
>CAYXMN010000033.1:7578-19704 GCA_964465955.1 uncultured Planctomycetales bacterium | reverse complement strand
TACGGGGCGATCCCGCTCGGTTTGAGCGCGAGGATCACCAACCCGGCCAACAGCCACCAAGCAGGACGCAATGCCAGCGGCATGCGTTCGCTGGCCACTATATACCATTTCCGCAGCACCGGACCATATACTTGCAGTGTTAGTCCGAACGCGATGAAAACTAGGGCCAAGGACGTGAAGCCCAGGCCGGGAGCGGCGAAGTCGAACATCCGTGTGAGGTACAGACTGCAAGCCTTCAGACTCGGTGAGTTGAACAGCAACCAGCCGAACATGACTAGCACAAAGGTGCCGGCGCGCCCAGCCCAGCCGCCGCGCCACTTGAGCTTTAATCCGCGCAGGCCGTGATGGACGAACTGCAGCAGTCCGTGGTAGGCGCCCCACAACACGAACGTCCACGCCGCACCATGCCATAATCCGCACAGGACGAACGTCACGAGCACGGCAAGAATGCTGCCCAGCAAGGCGGCATAGCGCAGGTTAAGGAACTTGCGCAGGCCGGCGCTCCAACGGTTAGCCCAGGGCAGGAACAGGTAGTCGCGCAGCCAAAAGCTTAAGGTCATATGCCAGCGGCGCCAAAAATCACTGATATCTGTCGCCGCGTACGGGTGGTCGAAGTTCTCCGGCAGGCGGAAACCAAGCAGCAGCCCTAGGCCGCGCGCCAGGTCGGTGTAGCCTGAGAAATCCCAGTAGAGCAGCAGGCTGTAACCCAGCAACCCCATCCACAGCGCCGGGGCAGTGTAATTCTCCGGCGCGGCGAAGACGCCGGTAACCAAATGCTGGTCGATATAGTGCGCAAGTACAACCTTCTTAAATAAGCCGGACAGCACCAAAGTCGCCGCGCGCGTCAGCTCCGGCACTCCTTCCGGCGCTGGCTGCTGGATCTGCGGCAGCAGCTCGTGCGGGCGGCAAATCGGTCCGGCGAGTAACTGCACGAACATGAGCTGGTACAACAGGAAGTCCGGCAGATTTGCCCTAATCCCCTTGCCACGCGCCAGGTCAAAAAGGTAGCTCAATCCCTGGAACACATAAAACGACATGCCGACCGGCGCGAGCAGTTCAATTACCGGCAGGTGCGCGGCCAGCCCGAACATCTGAGCCAAATCGTCCAGCGACGCGGCGAAGAAGTTGTAGTACTTGAACAACCCGAGCAGTCCGAGATTTGCCGTCACGCCTAGGACCAGCCAGAATTTCCGCGCGGGATCCTTGCTGCGCGCGATCCCTTCGCCGCAAGCCCAGAACACGACAGCGCTGCCCAACAGAATCAAAGTGAGCTGCCAATGGATCGATGAATAAAAGTAAACGCTGGCTGCGAGCAGCAGGAGGTTGCGGGCGATACGCCAGCGGCGCAGCAGCCAAGCCCCGGTTAACGTGAGCGTGAAAAAGATCGCGAATTCGAGCGTGGTGAACTGCATCTGAGACCGGGTGTCATTATACACGTCCGCTTTAGCCTGCTGCCGCCAGTTAAACAGTATTACAATCTCCCTGACAGGTGGGATAATCGACTAACCTTGGTGGTAGTCACTCTGCGGATTTGAGGCATGGATAACCAACTAACACGGCAACCCGCACACCTTTTGTCTATTGCGCGCGACTTAGCGATTGTCATCCTGATTGTGACAGCAACTTGTTGCGCGAGCAGCGGAGGTTTTAATGAGCAGGCGCAGGCCGCCGGCGCACCCGCCCTGACAGCAACCGTGCTGGCTCAACTTGATGCGCTGCCAGCACCCGCCGGCAGCGACAGCAGGCAGTTCGCATGCCTGAAACAACGCTTGGCAAATGAGTTGGCGCGACAACTGGTCCAAGGCGATGGCATTCCGGCCCCGTCCAGCTGCCAGGTGAGTAATGTCACGGCCTACCGCACCACCGATGGCATGGCCCGGATCACTTGGACCTATAACAGCCAGGGAGATTACGACCAGAATTCCGAAGTCAGCGTCCAGGACTTAAGCACGCTGGCGCTGCATTATGGCCAATCCCAGCAGTCGCCCACCTGGCATTTCAACCGCGTGGCGGATGGTGATAACAATGGTGAAATCAATGCCTGTGATATCACCCCGATCGCGCAATTCCTGGGCACGCGCGTGGAAAACTACATCATCGAAACCAGCGCCGATGGAGCAAGCGGCTGGAGTGAATCGGCCAAATTGTCGTTTGGCGGTTCGACGCTTCACGACTTAGGGGGTTTCCGGCGCTTCAGTATTGAGACGCAAGCGCAACCAGGCAGTTTTTGGCGTGTTGTGCCTCACGGGAGCGAAGAGCGCGGCATGCCCTCACCAGTGGTTGAATACACCGGCGATCAAGCGCCGGTGCGTTGCGTCTCAGGCAAAGTTTTCGACAGCCAGCACGTACCAGTACCCGGGCTTCAAGTCGAGCTGACCGGGTCAAACCCACTAGTCACCGAAAGCGATGGCAGCTATTGCTTCGATGGCTTGCAGGATGGCACGACTGCATTCGTATCCGTTGTGGCGGATGCGCGGGTGATCATCCCAGCGCAGCGCGCGGTGGTGGTCGATGGTGAAGATGAAGAGGAACTGAATTTCTCAGCGTTCACGGTGGCTACCTTGCACACCGAGTTGCCAGCGCAGGTTTACTCCGGCGATGTGTTCTCGTTCACTTTGCGTGCGTTGGATGCCGCGGGCCAGCCGCTAGCCGGGTTCAACACCTCCGCCAGCCTAACCAGCGAGCCCGCCGGTGTGCAGCTCACTAGCCCGTTGAGATTCCTGGACGGCACCGCCCAGGTGCGTGCCAGCTTCCCAAGTGCTGGCGACTACTTAGTCAGTATCACCGGGCTTAACCCGGCCGTCGACGGCGTGATCGGCTCCGTCCAGGTCAGTGAAGTGGCCTCGCCCGAGGCGAGTGTCGCTGTCTGGCGCCATGATGCAACGGCGGCGATCAGCCTGACCTTTGACGATGGCACGGCGGATCACTGGCAGCGCGGGATGGCCCTGTGGGATGACTACGGCTTTAAAGTTACGCTGGGCATTATTTCTAGTCTATTTCCACAGGAGCGTATTCCCCAGCTGGCCGAGGCGCATGCCGCCGGGCATGAACTGGCGAACCATTCAAGCACGCATCCTGATCTAAGCACACTGAGTACCCAGGATGTTCGCATGGAGCTGAGCGCCTGCCGGAGCTTCCTGCTGCATAGCGTACCAGGGCTGGAATATGTCCCCACGGTTATTTATCCATACGAAAACTTTAATGACACCGTGATGAATGTGTTGCAAGACGAGGGCTATTTGTTCGCGCGTAGCGGCTACCAAGGCATTGTGGAATACGCCGAACTCAATGATGTTTGGAATCCACCTTTGCTCCATCTATATAGCTGGGCGAACCTCAATACGCTGCCAGTCTCGATGTGGAATGACACCACGGACTGGGCGGTCAGCCAAGGCGGGTGGCTGGTGGAGCAGTGCCACGGCATCGGCGCCGAAGGTGAGCCCGGCGTGGGCTGGAATCCGCGGCCTGAGACGGAATACCGCGAGCATTATGATCACATCGCGACTTACGGCGATTCCATCTGGGTCGCGCCGGTTGGTGAAGTAGGGACGTATCTCATTGAACGCAATTGCGCGACGTTGAAGATTATCTCGGCTCAAGGCGGCAGCCTGGACTTCACCGTTGCCACCAGCCTGGAGTTGCCGTCAGAGACCGTGCCGCTCACTGTACGTTTGACTAAACCTGAGGGCTGGAGCAACTTGTACGCGCGCCAAGGAGGCACGCTGCTGCCTGTCGAGGAGTACAGCCGCGCTGACGTCCAGTACTTCCGCTTTGATGTAATACCTGACGGCAGCATTGTGTCCGTGACACGCAAGTAAGTGAACTCTACTTCCAAGCACCGGCACACCGGTGACTCGCTAGACAAAAGGCCGGGCTATCGAACCCGGCCTTTTTTGTTTTCCACCTAAGCACGAACCTTTAGAAACTCGCTACCCCGGTTAGATACCATTCGGAACTGCGATACCCGGAGCCGCTTCGTGCAATCTCACCGGATTCACTGCTCCGATAACCTGCCTTAAATACGTACTGGTCGCCGAACGGATAAGCCCTGATGCCCGCGTAATAGCGGAATCCACCGCCTGTACCCATGCCGTCCGCGCTATCAATCCCGTAGCCGAGGCCGCCGTCAAACCGCACGGGCCGGTCGGACATATCGAACCAGTCGGCATAGACTTCGCCATAGTGGTAATTGCTGGGATCCCAGTAACCGTTGCCGAGGTCCTGGGAGTAGTTTAAGTAACGGTAGGCCAAGCCATAGAACAAGCGCCCGCGATGGGGTGCTGTAAAGCCGCGCTGGAGGTTCAGCGACAGCCGGTTGCGGTTGTTACCATCGGACAAGTCCGCCCAACTATAGTCGCCGATTAGCGTGGTGTTTGGCGAGAACCGGTATTGCCCGCCGAAGGTGTACTCTGCAACATTAATGTTTGTCACCGCAAGCTGGGCCGTGTCGTAGAACGTGTAATCGCTATAGCCGAGGTTCATCGAGAAATGGTCAGACAGCCGCCTGCTGTATGAGACGCCGTGGGTCCATTCCGTCGTGTCAGGGTTACCGCGATTGTCGACATCCATATACCCGCCGCGCAGGTTGAGGAACGCTTCTCGCCCGCTCATCGGCAGGGTGAGGCTGGCGCGGTAGTACTCGCCGCAGGACTCCAAGTTGGAGGTCGTGTTATCCAGCAGGAAGGTTTCATACTCCACATCCAGCGCTGTGCCGCGCGCGTCAAGGGGGATGTTCACCCGCGTAGTGATGTTGCGCGAATCGTTGTCATCGTTGTCATGGCTCTGACGCCACGTGGTGGACACAGAGGGGTCGCCCACGTTGGCAAGCTGCGCACGGAGCGTGGCCAGCTCTGGATTGTTCGGATCGTAGCGCTCCGCCTCCGCTGCCATCGCCAAAGCCTGGGAGCGGTCGCCGTTTGAAATGTAGCTATACGCCAGTCCGATGCGACTGGCGCCGTAGTACGGATCGCTCATGCTGATCTGGTTGTAGTACTTCTGCGCCTTGCCTTGTTCGCCTTGCCAGGAATACGTGCGCGCCAGGCCCAGCTTCACTTCGCCACTACCGGGATCTTCGCGCAGCGCCGCTTCATACTGCACCACCGCCTCGCTGAAGTTGCCGCCGGCGGCGAGCACCCCTGCATATTGCGAACGTGCCGATACATTGTGCGGGTCATACACCAGTGCTTCGCGGTACATCTCCTCCGCTTCCTGGCGCTTGCCCATCGCATTTAGCACCGCACCGTACGTCGCCAGCGCTTCCTCGTAGATCTCCACCGGCGTATCTGAATCATCGAGCAGCGGTTTCAGCTCATCCTCAGCATCCTTAAGCCGGTTGTCGAAATAGAGCACCTGGGCATAGCGCAGGCGCGCTTCATAGTCATCGTCATTGTTTTTCAGGTAAGTCTCAAATGCTTCCGCCGACTCGGCATAGTCGCCGTCCCAGCGGTAAATAGTCGCCAGCCGGAGCCAGGCTTTGCCGTTGGCGGGATCGCTACGCACAATCTGCTCGTACAACCCACGGGATTTGCCATACTCCCCCTGGCCAAACAGCGCATCAGCGCGCAGCACCGGATCATCAGGCAGGATTTGCGCGAGGTCTGCCTCATGTTTCCTCAGCTCTGCTTCCATCGCCAGCACGCCTGGATCGTTCGGATTGATAGCTGTCGCTTCGCCGTAATCAGTCCAGGCTTCCTGCACATAACCATTCACCAGATAGCAATACGCCCGCGCCAAGTATGCCTTGAGCAGCGCTTCCTCACTCTGATACAGCTGGTCGAGCAGGTACATGGCATCTTCCAACTCGCCTGCTTTGCCAATGGTTTTTGCTAACCCGACCTTGGCGTCGATATCGCCTGCATCATTATGCAGCAAGCGATTATAAAGGTCTTCCGCATCAGCTAACCGATCGCCTTCACGCAAAGCGTCAGCGTACTCCAGTTCAACCTCATGCGGCATCCCGCCAGTCAAGGCGGCATAGGCTTCATACTCTTGGATGGCGCGGTCGTACTGTTCCAGTTCGAAATAACGGCGCGCCTGCACCAGCACTTCTTCCGGCGTTTTCGGCGCGGTGTCATCAGCCGGCTCGCCTTCTGCGCTACGGTCCTGCATAAAAACGCCGGGCTGCATGGGCTCAAGCGCGCCAGTCGGAGCCAGGCGGCTGATAGTGTGGCTGTTCTCTGCCGACGCAGCCACCTGCGACGGTGCGGAGCTATTGAGGATGGCGGAGCTAGATGAACCGGCATGGCTCGGCGCGGGTGCATCCACTGCACCAACTTGCGCCTCGGTGGCAGGCGTAACCTGTCGCACCGGTTCAGGGCTTTCGACTTGATTCAACTTGCTTGTGGGATTAGCTTTAGCTTTGCTCCCTGGAGCAGGAGGCTTTGCTGCGGCGTCATCCTTGGGCGGGTCCGCCTCAGCTTGAACCGGCGCAGCGCTCGCCGGATCGACAGCCTTGTTGTACTGCTCGATCGCCGCCGCGAGCCGCCCAGAGCTTTTCAACGCATCGCCATAGGCTGTCCGCGCCTCTGCGTCCATCGGACCAAGCTTGTCGAGCTTTTCAAATGCCGTCACGGCCTCCGGCCATCGCTCCTGCTTTGCGTAGATCGTGGCTAGCCGCAACGCAGTCAATGGACAGCTTGGGAAGCTATCGGCAATCTGCAGGTACAGATCGAGCGCGGCGTCATATTGCTGGGCCTGATACGCTTCATCCGCGCGAGCGTATAGGTCCGCTTGCGCATGTACAGGCATATACATCAGCATAATCAGCGGCACCAGCAAACCGAGCTGGAACAGTACTTTCATCTCATCCTCCTCACCGTCACGGCGACCCTCATCACCGCGCGGATGTCCCAGCCCGTCTTACGCCTTCCTACAGCAGTATTGGCTGCTAATTCAGCCAAAAGATATGTTGATAACTTTAGCAGTTATTAACAAAGTCGTCAATAGATTAAGAGAAATACTTATTAGATACTTAGTATATATCTGTTGGACTGTAGTAACAAAAAGCCCCGGCATTACGCCAGGGCTTGAAATTACATACTATGAATACTAATGCAGTCTACTCAATGGGGGTCAACTCTGTGCTGCTAAAGATGTCCTGCAATGCGTGATAGACCGGTTTGGTGCGCGAGTGGTATTCAATATCTTGCTCAGTCCACTCAGGCCAGGCATACCTCCCGGACAGGCTGGTCAGCACGGTGCCGTCGGCAAATCCCGGCCAGACTGCCTGCTCGTCGCCTGTGTCACCGGTAATCACCAGCGAGATGCCAACGCCGGTGCTCACTTCTGACGAGTTCGACATATCTTCACCAGCTTGCATCACGCGCATTTGATGCGGGCCAACAAATCCAAGCAAAATGTATGGCATGCGCAGCTCTAGCACGCCGTTCGCGGGATCGACATTCCATATAGCTTGGTCGTTGTAACCGGGGCTTCCCGGCACGAGGTTGCCTTTCGGCAAGGGATTGAGTTCAAAGCTTTTCGCTTCGTAAACCGACCCATCGCGTCCAACGCGGCGGCGGTTGGTTTCTACCACCGGCTCGAACCAGCCCCAACGGTTCGTCTCGCTGCTGAGAACAAAGGGGTAAACTTCAGAAATACGCGGTTTCGCAGTGTACGGCGCGCGGTAAGGCTCCCAGTAGCGGAAGCTTTCAGTTTGCCATAAACGGGCCTCATTGTTGGTGAAGGTAATCACTTCCTCCAGCCCGGTGTCGCTATCAAGTGATAGAGGCCCAGGCCAGCTGGTGTTGCCACGCTCCGGATCCAGCACATCCAAGCCGAGATACAACCCGTGCGTGAGGAACTCCATATCGTTGTAGTCTTCAAAGCGCACACGCAAGTGCAAAAAGCCCTCGTCATGCATGACATCCACACCGGCGATCGTCGGCGCGCCATCTGCCAGTGCTGCATTTTCGCCGGGCAAGGTTTGAGCTGACGCCCATTCCTCGGCGTTATTGCTCAAAGTGTTGTTCGGTCCATTTGCACCGGGATGCAAGGCGATCATGCCGTAGTTTTCCTCGGGATCGTAGAAGTTGAACCACAACCGCCGATCCATGTACGGATCATACATTTCCGCCCAAATCCAGGTCTTCTTGAACCATTCGTCAATCCACGCGAACACCACACTGCCGGCGCAGCCGGCGTCATATATATCTAAGGTCAGGCGCGGCATGGCATCGGCCACTTCCTGCTCGGATAATCCGCCATGGTTCCAGCCCAGGCTTTGCAGGTGTGCAGGCAACGGCCCGTTTGGCAGGCCGTACTCGGCAACTAGTAATGGGCGATCATCGTAGAACTCTTTGAGCGTCTTGATGTAGGCAAAATAGGTGCTCGGTCCGAAGCGATCCGATATGCCCTGGTACTCGGCTTCCAAATCGATGAAGTCCGGCCAATAAGGGTAAATGTGGTAGCTGGCGTACACCCCGGCGTCGAAGCCCGGCTCAGCCAGCAAGTGCTTAGCGGTGATGTTCACCGAGTCATTGCTGAACACGTCAATCCGGCCTTCCGCCTCGTAGCCCGCCACGTCAGCTTCATCCTCAATGTTGCTCTCGCTAATATGGCTCAGCGGATCGGTGGGAGGCCAGGAGCTGAAGGCCACCGGATGCTGGACATTCCATTGGTCCTGCTCATAGGCCACTGCGTAATCGCAGATCTTGGCAAACCAGCACTCGATGGGATCGCCTTGAGGACAGGACACAAGCTGTCCTTTGTAAGTGGTAAATTCCGGATGGATCTTGTGGAAGCCCTCGATGTCATCCGGCTCCCACTCGCGACCGATCAGCCAAGCCAACATCCATCGCGAGACATCCGCGTCGTATTTGCCCTCGGCCCAGCCCGGGCGCGGATCTACGATCGCCTTACCATGCACGATATCCACTGCGTAACGCAGATTCAACTCGATTTCCTGCAAATAAGCTTCGTTGAGGAAATCCCCGCCCTCCGGTGGTTCCACCCACACGCCTTGGATGAGCCAAATCTGTTGATCCGGGTAGGTCATGTTATGGTAACGCAATGCGCGATAGAACTCCGGCGTGTGCATGGTGTACACGCGGACCACGTTGCAATGCATGTCCGCGATTTCCTTCAGCCAAGCTCGATAGAGCGGCTCGTCATACGGAAACTCGCTTGGATGGTGCCCCGGCAAAGCTACAGATAGGTTTATGCCTTTCACATAGATCGGCTGGTAGCTGCCGTCATCCTGGCGGATTTCCAAGTACTTATGCCCGGCGCGGGTGGGCACCTGCGGGGCAGCCCAAGCTACAACAGAGGTGCTAGCCACCAACGCGGCAAGAATGAATCCCGCCAGTAGCTTCATGGTGAAACTCCCGATAGTCATGAGATACTCCAGTACTGTGAAACCCGTCTCCCAGGATCGTTGCGCGCCAAGTATAAACCAGAGGCTTGCCTGGTGCAAATGGTATAGTTTATTCATCCGGCTGTAGGGCGCGGCGCTGATGCCCCTGGCGCAGATCCGCCGGTCGAAAGGCGAGGTATAGATGGCAAGCATGCTCGTCGTTGATGACGACACCACGTTAACAAATCTGCTGGAGTACAAGTTCAAGCAGCTCGGGTATGAGGTTGACATCCAGGAAGACGGTGCGCAAGCACTGGATACTTTGCGCAACACTACCTATGATGTTTTGCTGCTCGATATTATGATGCCCCGTATTGACGGTTTTCAATTACTTCGGGAAATCGCTAATGGCTCACTGCAGCGTCCAGATATTATTATTGTGTTGAGTGCGCGTGGCGAAGAGCGCGACATCCTGCTGGCGTTCGAGTTAGGCGCTGTTGATTATGTGACTAAGCCGTTCAGCTTGAATGTGCTTGCAGCCAGGATTCGGATAGCATTGCGGGCAAAATGCCCGGTGGAATGATTCTGAGAAACGGAATCATTCAAAAAAATATTCAGGTTTTCTGAATTCGGTGGTAGAATGCACAAGCCTGTATTCGCAGGCAGTTACGATACTTTCGTTTTGTTACCGGTAGTTCTTGTTTCAGTTTGGCGATTCTAGTTTCCCGGTTACGAAAATAGGTTAATTAATGCAGCCGATTGTTTTAATCTGGTGCATCGCGGCTGTGGGTGTTGTCGCGTATGCCTTGTTTAGCGCACTAGTTATTGTGCGCTGGTTCGACCACGCGCGCAGCATCAGAGAGGCGCGGATACTCAAACAGCTTCGACCTGTATTCACCAGGGTCGTGTTCGGTGATGCCACGGCGGAAGAGGTGGTGGAAGCTGTTGGCAGCAACCATCACATCGCAGAAGTCATAGTGTTGGAAATCCTGCGGGAGATCTCCGGCGAAGGCCGGGCAAACATCCTGGCCGCTGCTAAAGCGCTTGGGTTGATCGAACGTAAAACTCAACAACTCGTTCATTGGGACTGGGCGCACCGGGATATTGCTTCGATGCAGCTAGGCATCTACGGTTTACCTGAAACCGTTCCCGCCTTGGTGCGCCGCCTGCGCGACCGCAAGATTGCCGTGCGTTACACTGCCGGCCGCAGCCTGGGCATGATTGATTCGCCTGAAGCTGCTGAAGCGCTGGTGGCGATCTTCGACCAGCCGCACTTGCTGGACACACCGCGTGTCCTGGAAATCGTGCAGAACATGCAGAGCCGGATGAGCGGGCCGTTGCGCCAGCTGTTGACGCAAAACCACAACGAAGCGGTAAGGTTGCTGGCGATCGACCTGATCGGCGACTTGCAGGACAACAGCCTGGCTGATGTGCTTCAAGACTTGCTTAGTTCTCAGGATCGCGAACATGTCATTCGTGCGCTGAAGGCGCTGGGCAAGCTGTCCATCCCTCGTTTTACCGAGCAGATTGTCTCGCTGGGACGTGATAGCGCTTGGGAAGTCCGCGCACAGGTATGCAAAACCATTGGGCTGTTAAAGCTGAATGAAGGCTTTGAATTGTTACGCGAATGCTTGGGAGACCAAGCGTTTTGGGTGCGGCGGAACGCCGCTGAAGCTATGGTAGCGTTTGGCCAGCGTGGCTTTGAAGTGCTGGAAACGCAAAAGACCCATCCCGATTTGTTTGCGCGCGACCTTGTGTTCTACCACTTGGAGCGGGTGAGCATTGATGAGCAAGGGATACCGGCCTAACCCATCATGTTTTGATGCAGGCCTGGCGTGATGAGCGCTAAACAGGCGAGCGGGAGTTTCGTGCTAGTAATTGTGTTTGGCAGAATAAATTGTAGTTTGCTTAATGCTGGGAAGCCAGTGCTTTAGGGGAAATGTTATGTGGGCTGGAGATGCGCCGGGAAGTTATGCAGTCATTATCGTTCTGTGGCTGTCCGGGTTTTTTATCTTTTACTTTGTGCTGTTGAACGTGACCTATATCACCTTCTTCGCACTGAGCGTCTTTAACCTGCGCAAATACCGACATTATGTAAAAGTCGTCGATTTTACGTCGCTATTGAAAACCTCGCTAGCGAAACCGATCAGCGTCCTTGTGCCCGCTTACAACGAACAAGCGAACATCCTGGAAACCGTCCGCTCGCTTCTTGCCCTGCACTATCCGCAGTTCGAGGTTATCGTCATCAACGACGGCAGCACGGACAGCACCTTAAAGATCCTAGTGGACGAATTCGGCTTGGCACCGCGCGGCAAGGTGTACCAGCGAAAAATCAGTACCAAGCCAATCAACGCGATCTATGAGAGCCCGCTGTATCCCGGCCTAACCGTGATTGACAAAGTCAACGGCGGCAAAAGCGATGCGCTGAACGCCGGTATTAATGTCAGCACCTACCCCTACTTCTGCACCTTGGACGCAGACACGCTGCTTGAGTCGGATGCTTTGCTTAAAATGATCCGACCGTTTGTGGAGCAGCCGGATACGATGGTGGCTGTCGGCGGCATCATCCGTGTCGCGAATGATTGCATCGTGGACCACGGCCAGGTGCGAAAAATCAACTTGCCGCGCAACTGGCTTGCTCTCGTGCAAGTGGTTGAATACTTGCAATCCTTTCTCGGCAGCCGCGTCGCGCTGGCAGAGATGGGGATTGTGCTGCTGATTTCCGGCGCGTTCGGGCTGTACCGCAAGACCGCGGTGATCGAAGTCGGCGGCTACCGCACCGACACCATTGGCGAGGACATGGAGCTGGTGGTGCGGCTGAATAAGGTGCTTTA
>CAYXMN010000033.1:0-7568 GCA_964465955.1 uncultured Planctomycetales bacterium | reverse complement strand
GATCCCGTGTGCTGGACCGAGGTGCCCACCGATTTGGGCACGCTCAGCCGCCAGCGTAAACGCTGGCAGAAGGGGTTGGTAGACAGCCTGCGCTTCAATGCGTCGATGATTTTTAACGCACGTTTCGGCAAGCTGGGCTTGCTCGGGATGCCCTATTACCTGGTGTTCGAGCTGGCCGGTCCGATTATCGAGCTGTTCGGCTACGCGATGATGCTGGTCTTCGTCATAGCCGGTGTCCTGAGCTGGAAATGGACGTTGATGTTCCTCTTGCTCAGCGTCGGTTTCGGCATGCTGTTCAGCGTGGCGACGATCCTGCTCGAAGAACTTAGCTTTGACCGCTACCCGCATCGCCGGCACCTGTTCGGCCTGCTGTGGGGCGGCATGCTCTACAACTTCCCCTTCCGCCAGCTTAACGCTATCTGGCGTTTGCAAGCGTTGCTCGAATACTTAGGTGGCTTCCGGAAATTCTGGGGCCGCATGCGCCGGATTGGCTTCCGTACCGATGAGTCCCGGGGGGTGGCGGCATGAGCTTCGAACCTAGCACAATCGTCGAACCGGTGGCGCTTGAGGCACTAGAACCGGATACAGAGCAAAAGCTAGTGGTGATGCCTCCGCCCGACCGCACGCTTGATCCCGAGCACGACACCGCTATGAAGCCTTTGTCCGAGCGCCGCCCGCGCAACCGTCTGGTTGGATTCTTCATGTCGCGGCGCTTATGGTTTCTCGTGCTGCTGATTCTGCTGCTGACAGCCGCCATAGAAATTCCTTGGTACTTTTGGTTCCGCGCGCCAGAACTCGACTTAAAGATCGGAGTGATGGACAAGACTGTGCCGTTCACTGATTTCCGCGGACACCGCGCATTGTTCTGGTTGTTCAACCAGAACAAGTTTGTGGATTTATCGCAGCCGGGCAACCAGCGCTGGTACGATTTATCCGCTGATTACTACGGCTACAAGCCGATTGACCCGCCGCTCAAGTGGAACACTTCATTGATGCGCCAAGACCGCGTGGAATCGCGCGATCTATTGTTCATTTCGGACAGCTACGGCGTTTATCAAGCGGACTACACCCAGTTCCCCGGTGAGAACGCCGCGGCGACGATCTTCTCCCCAGAGATTTACGGGGGCATGTCTTCGGCTGAGTTGTCAGCAATCGAGTGGTTCACCGGCCAAGGCCGGCCCATCATCGCCGAGTTCAACGCGTTCGCCTCGCCCACCGAACCTGAGATTCGCGCCGCCCTGGAAGATATGCTGGGCGTGCGCTGGCAGAACTGGGTCGGGCGTTACTTCGTGGATTTTTCAGATGTCAAGGACGTGCCGCAGTGGTTGACCGAGCGATATAAAAAGCGGTATGAACGTAACTGGGATGTGCAAGGCAGCGGCTTCATCCTGTACCGGAGCGATGGTGAGGACATTATCGTGCTTAAAGACGGAGAGGATGTCCAAGCGAACGGCTTGGAGCTGATTCCACGCCAGGAGTATACGGAGGACGACGTGTTGCAGGGGGTGAATCCCAGCACCTTCGTCAACTGGTTCGACATTGTGGAAACACTGCCTGGCACGGAAGTGCTGATGGATTACAACTTGCAGGTTACGAAGGCCGGCGAGTACAAACTGGCTGAACACGGGTTGCCCAGCACATTTCCGGCGGTGATGCGGACGCAGCGGAACTACCGCGCCTACTATCTCGCCGGCGATATGATGAATTACAACGGCGCAATGGGCCCGCCCAACACGCGCCTGACGATGTACATCAACCGGAGTTTCCACAGGCACGCCGTCGCCGGCAGCCCCGGCTATTACTATTGGTACACGTATTATCCGTTGATCACGAACATCTTGCGTTTTGAGGCCAACCAGCTTAAGGGCCGCCCGGACAAGGTGTTTATCTTCGATAACTAGGGACATGCTAATGGCGAGCAAACTTTGGCGAGGAATTGTGCCAGGGATGGTGATCACAGGCCTGCTCCTGTTGGGTGCGTGTGATGCGCTGCCTGGCCGGCAGGCAGCCTCGACATCCGCGGGGCAAAACGCACTGGCCGGTTCGAACGCAACCCCAACGCTACCCGCCTTGGAGAACCTGCCTGCGCCTGCCAGCAGCGGCCTGGCTTTCCAAGCGGATCAACCGCTTAGCGGGGAAAACGGCCAGGCGCTAAGCAGCGGCTTGGCGCGCTTGAGTGAAGGCCGCGCGGAGCTAGTCAGCCGCCAAGGTGACGCAGCCAGCCTGGAGTGGATCGCCTATGGCCTCGGCGGGCTGGATGCAAGCCAGCAACCGGTAAATCTCCAGATAACCTTGGAGCAAGTCACCGGCGCTGTGCAAGTTGGCCTTAGTGATTTCTCCGGCACGCTGTGGCAGTGGAAGTATATCGCTGCGCCTGGCGTGCATGATCTCCCACTTGAGGGCTTGACATTCATCAATCCCGCCGGGAATTGCTATCTCATCCTTGGCGTTAACAACGGCTCTACTGCTGTGTTTAGCGGCGCTGTGTTAACTGGCGCTACGATGGGCGCAAACACGCCGCCGGCCGGGCCTGACAACGCCGTATCCGGGGAGAATGCCGGAGCGGCAGGTTCACCGGCCGATACAGCGCCAACGGCTGGCGTGCCAGATGCTGGGCCGTCCGCTGCTGCGCCAGACGCCGCGCCTACGTCAACATCTACCGCCTCACCCGCGGCGACGGCACCAGCCAAGCCTCAGCCAGCTGGCGCCGGCGGATCACCCCAGCCCGCTGCTGAAGGGGTGAAAACCATCGCAGCAGTCGATCAGAGCAAGCTCGCGACAGGCGAGGATGAGCCGCCTGATGTGGTTGGCACAAACAAGAAGCTCATGGCGCCGCTGGCCTTCCCGCCGCTGCGCCCATATGAACTGCCGCCGCAATACCTGCGCCTGGCCGGCGTGATTGACCCGATCATTCCCGCCGAGGACAACGCCGGCTGGCCGTTGTCGTCAGGCATGGCGCGTTTCGGCCAGAAAAGCATCCACCTCACATCGATTAACGCTGTCGCGAATTCGGTAGAGTGGATCATCTACGGCGGGAGCGGGTATTCGCCGCAATCACCGCCTGCCCAGCTTACTTTGTCCTTTGAGCGCATCGACGGCGGCGTGTGGATCGGGCTGCCGAACTACACGGCTGACCGGTTCGACTGGCAATTGCTCCAACAAGCCGGACCGCATACCATCAGCCTGGAAAACCGCGGGATCGTGCGCCAAGACGGCGAGATGTATTTCGCCCTTGGCGTGTGCGGGGGGAACTATGCGGAGTTCTCCGGCGGTGTGCTGGAGGAAGGCACCGGTGTCGACCTGCTAGGCGTGTATTTGTCGCACGGCTACTGGGAAGCTGATCAAATGGACGCGATCTTCGCTGAGCTCCAAGCGCTCGGCGTGAATTTCGTCGTGGACTACGCCTTGCGCTGGCCGACTGACGCGGCATGGCAGGACGAGTTCAACAACTATATTCTGGCGGCACAGCGCCACGATATCGGGATTGCTTATTGCTTGTTCCCTGCGCTCGCAGGCTCCACGCCAGCTAACGCCGATGCACAGATGAATAAAGCGTTGGACGAAGTGTTCATCTTGCGTACCAATCCTGCAATCAAAGCTTGGTACGTGCATGATGAGGTGTTGCCCATGCTGGCTGGCGTCGGTGGCACTGAACAATACAGCTTGTCGCTCAAGCAAATGAAAGACCTGTACACCAAGGTTCATGAAGCGGATCCTGGCCGCCCGCAGATTAACACCTGGACGCAGATTCCCAGCCGCAAGCAGTTCAATGAGATGTACAGCGCGGATAACCTGCCCTATGGTCGCGACATGTGGATGGATCGCGATACCGCTTATGAACAGACGATGCAGGAAATGGTACGCACCACCTGCGACTGGGTCTTTGTCGATGATTATCCCGTCGGCGCGCCGTGGGTGGCACCGAATGCGAAGCCTGGCAATCTAGTTAAAGCCACCGTCGGGCGTGTAGCCGCGCTACGTGTCGCTACCCAGCCGATGTATTTCGTGTTCCAGGCATTCTCGCACGCGCAATACGGCCGGGGCAATCCTGAAGAAGCAATCTTCCCCACGCCGGCGCAGATGGACGAGATGCTGTTCGCGGCGCGGCTCGAGGGGGCTCAAGGCGCGCTCGCCTATTCTTGGTTCGACCTCACGCGCACCGACCTGCCTGGCCGCGATATTCCGGGGCGCACCAAATGCCTGGCCGATGTGCGCGCGCTGTTGAAACACATGGGAGAGGCAGGCTGGCCGGTACCGGAACCTGAGAAAACAGCGGACGACAAATAGCAGGCATTAAGAATCTTGGGCCCGGCAGGATTCGAACCTGCGACCAAGTGATTATGAGTCACCTGCTCTAACCGCTGAGCTACGGGCCCTTACGCGCTGTCCGTGGATTGTACTGGGCTGCGCCGGTGCCGGTCAATTGAGGTTACGCTTCGCCGCCATTTTCCGCAGGCGGATCGGCGGGGCTGTTTTCACCCGCTTCAGGTGGAGCAGCACCTTCCGCCGGCGGCGCTCCTTCACTTTCCGCTGGAGCACTGCTCTCCTCCGCGCTGCCCTCCCCCTCCGCTAGCGCTGGCAGCGGGCTGGTCCGGCCTTTGTTTAACAGCGGCGGCAATGATTCAGGCCGGCGGTGTTCGGTGGGCCCCAACGCCAGGCCTGGCGGGAATATGCCATACTTCGCAATTTCCGCATCGCTGCCGAGGAAAATGAACCACTTCCCGCCATCGCGCACCCACCGGATCGGCTTGCCGTCCCGGAAGGTGCCTCCCAAGGATGCGTCCACCGTCGTCAGCGCGAAGTGGCCGTCTTGTTGCACGGTGACTTGCACGGTTTTAATACGCTCGTAGCGCTCACTCGGCGCGGTGGCTTTCCGCATCGCCGTATCCAGCTCGCTGAGGCCGGCTTTATCCGCGATTTCGCGATAAGCCGGCGAAAGAAAGCTGCTGTACTTCGCCTTGGGCAGATGGCCCACCTGGAAGCTGTAATAATCCGCCGCGCGCCGGTCAAGCTTGGCCGGAAGCAGCCCGCAGGAACACAGCGTAAGAGCGAGCGAGGCAATAATTATGATTCTTAGCACATATGAATTATATCCAGGTGGAGCAATTCGAAATAGCCTGGCATGCGCAATGCTGGAATTGCTTTGCTATAGTATGAATCGTGATACAGCCGCTGTGGGAGTGGCGTATTAGGAAACAGCATGACTCAGCCAGATTGTTACAAACCGCGCAACCATGTGCGCATTGTGTCCGCCGCCTCGTTATTCGACGGGCACGACGCGGCAATCAACGTGATGCGCCGCATTATGCAGGCCACCGGCGCGGAAGTGATTCACTTGGGGCATAACCGCAGCGTGGAGGAAATCGCGACCGCTGCGATTCAGGAAGACGCGCAAGGCGTGGCCATCACGAGCTATCAAGGCGGGCATATCGAGTTCTTTAAATACCTGCGCGCGATGCTGAATGATCGAGGTGCGGGGCACGTAAGAATCTATGGCGGCGGCGGAGGTGTAATCGTGCCGCGCGAGATTGAGGAACTGCACGCTGCCGGCATTGACCGCATTTTCAGCCCGGAAGACGGGCGTGCCATGGGCTTGCAGGGCATGATCAACATGGTGGTTGAGGGCTGCGACTTCGATCCGCGCGAGCAAAGCTTGGCCGGGGCACAGTGGCATGGGCCGCTGGCGCGGCGGATCACCGAGATTGAGCTGGGCAGCAGCGTTGGAGAATCCCGTAGGGGCGAAGCCATGCTTCGCCCACAAGAAGTGCAAGACTGGGCGAAGCATGGCTTCGCCCCTACGAATGATGAAGGACTAGCCCACCCCTGCCCCGTGATCGGCTTGACCGGCACAGGCGGTGCGGGCAAAAGCAGCCTCACCGATGAGCTGATGCGGCGTTTTCTCGCCAACTTCCCGGACAAGCGCGCGGCGGTGCTCTGCGTCGATCCGACGCGGCGCAAGACCGGCGGCGCGCTGCTCGGCGACCGCATTCGCTTCAACAGCTTGAAGAACGCGCGCGCGTACCTGCGCTCACTGGCCACCCGCGCGACCGGCAGCGAGATCAACAGCGCGCTTAAACCCATTCTCACCGCCACGCGGGCCGCCGGCTTCGACATCATCTTCGTTGAAACAGCCGGCATCGGCCAGGGTGACAGTGCGATCGCCGATCTGGTCGATGTGTCGCTCTACGTAATGACCAGCGAGTATGGCGCGCCGAGCCAGCTCGAAAAGATCGAGATGTTGGACTACGCGGATTTCGTGGTCATCAACAAGTTCACGCGCCGGGGCAGCGAGGATGCGCTGCGCGACGTGCGGAAGCAATACCAGCGCAACCACGGGCGGTTCAGCGAGCCGGCGGAGGCGATGCCGGTGTTCGGCACGAGCGCGGCGCACTTTAACGACAGTGGCGTGAACCACCTCTACGCGCATCTCATCGCGAGATTGAACGACAAGTTCGCGCTGGGCTGGGACTGCGGCCACCCCGCCACCGCGGAGCGCGCCACCAGCGAGAGCCAGCACATCATCCCGCCAGGGCGCGAGCGCTATTTATACGAAATCGCCGCAACCTGCCGCGATTACCAGCACTGGGCGCACTCGCAGGCGGACATCGCCGCGGACCTGCACGCGCTGACGCGTTCCATCGCCTTGCTCACCGGCGAGCAAAAGCATGACTGGGAGCCCTACGACCTCGCCAGCATCAGCTCGGAGACGCCCCCCGCCGCGGCGGACCTGATGCAAGTTTACAACACCCAGCTCGACCGGCTGGCTGCGCACTGCCTAAAACTCTTGTGTGGCTGGACGCAGTGGGAGGAGTGTTACCAGGGCCAGGCTTACACATATACTGTGCGCGGCCGCGAGTACTCCGTGGCGAATTACACCGAGACGCTGTCGGGCCTGCCGGTGCGCAAGGTAGCCCGCCCGCGGTTCCACGCTGTGGGCGACCGGCTCTACTGGCGCCTCATGGAAAACGTCCCCGGCGAGTTTCCCTACACCGCCGGCGTGTTCCCGTTCAAGCGCGAATTCGAGGACCCCACGCGGATGTTCGCCGGCGAAGGCCCGGCGGAGCGCACCAACCAGCGCTTCCACTTGCTCGCCGCCGGGCAGCCCGCTGTGCGCCTCTCCACCGCCTTCGATTCCATCACGCTCTACGGCGAGAACCCCGATGAGCGCCCGGACATCTACGGCAAGATCGGCGAGAGCGGCGTGAGCCTGGCCACCGTCGAGGAGATGGAGCGGCTTTATGCGGGCTTCGACCTGTGCTGCCCCACCACCAGCGTGTCGATGACCATCAACGGCCCCGCGCCGGCGATGCTCGCGTTCTTCATGAACACGGCAACCCGCCAGCGCTGTCGCGCCTTCCTTAAGCAGCAAGGCCGCCTCGACCTCTCCGACGCGCAGGTACTGCGCCCGGATTTCGAGCGCGCTAGTTCATGGACGGAGGTGCGCGCATTGCTTAGCGCGGAGGAGTACGCCCGCCTGCGCGAGGAAGCGCTGCAAAGCGTGCGCGGCACGGTACAGGCCGACATCCTCAAGGAGGACCAGGGCCAGAACACCTGCATCTTCTCCACCG